>CAZAMS010000370.1:0-7444 GCA_964486305.1 uncultured Aestuariivirga sp. | reverse complement strand
GCTATTGTGATCTTGCGGTGTCAAAAGGCATGGGCGCTATCCGCACCCATGTTGATGTGTGCGATGACCGGCTGCTCTGCGTGGAAGCCCTGCTCGAGGTGAAAAAGAAAGTCGCACCTTACATCGAGCTGCAAATCGTGGCCTTCCCGCAGGATGGCTTCTACCGCTCAAAAACCGCCAGGCAAAATCTCCTGCGCGCTTTGGATCTGGGCGTCGATGTGGTTGGCGGCATTCCCCATTTTGAACGCACAATGGCCGATGGCGCCGCAAGCCTGAAAGAGCTTTGCGGGATTGCCGAGAAGCGCGGGCTCCTGGTTGATATCCATTGCGATGAAACCGACGATCCCCTGTCGCGCCATGTGGAAACGCTGGCCTATGAAACCCAGCGGCTGGGCCTGCAGGGCCGCGTGGTGGGCTCGCACCTCACCTCCATGCATTCCATGGACAATTACTATGTGTCGAAACTCATTCCGCTCATGGCCGAGGCCCAGCTGCATGCCACGCCCAATCCGCTGATCAATATCACCATACAGGGCCGCCACGACACTTATCCCCGACGCCGGGGCCTGGCCCGCATTCCGGAACTCCGTGCCGCCGGCATCAACATTTCCTTCGGCCACGATTGTGTGATGGACCCGTGGTACCCCCTGGGCCAGGCCGACATGCTGGAGGTGGCCAGCATGGGCATCCACGCCGTTCCGATGACGTCCCGCGAAGCCATGCGCTGGACCTTTGATGCCGTGACCGTGAACCCGGCCAAAGCAATGCATCTCGAGGGCTATGGGTTGGCAAAAGGCTGCAAAGCCAATTTCATTATGTTGCAGGCCAAAGATCCGATCGAAGCCATCAGGCTGAAGGCAAACCGCCTTGCGGTGGTGCGCGGCGGAAAAATCATTGCCGAAACACCGGAGCACATTTCAACACTTCACATCGACGGCCGCCCTAAGACCGTGAATGGCGCTGACTATGTTCCGCTGGATAGGAGCTAGCGCCAAACAAATCAATCCGCTTCGATATAACATCCTCGATATTCCCGGAATCAGGAGCTTAGAAGCCTAGTTACCACGTGCTCCGCGCTCGATATACTGCAGGAACAACTCACGCTCTGTTGTGATGTCGAGTTTCTTATGAACAACAATTTATGCCCACTGGGCATCACTCGAGAGGAGTTACCTCGGAGCTATCAGATTAATCCGACAATGTGGAAAAAGTTCATTCGATTTTTTTCGCGTCTTGCTGTGTCTGTCGCACCCTATGCACTGGCTGCCGGCACTGGCGCGGCAATGAGAGCGGCCGGGGCTTCAAGGCAGCCTTTCACCGCTTTTATGAAGGCCGCCGCTTCATAGCCGTCGACGATGCGGTGATCGAAGGACGATGACAGGTTCATCATCTTGGCGATCGTGATGGCACCATCCTGAACCACGGGCCGCTCGGAGATCTTGTTAACGCCGATGATGGCTACTTCTGGCGGATTGATGATTGGTGTTGCCGCTATTCCACCCAGCGCGCCGAGGCTCGTCACCGTTATGGTGGAGCCCGACAGCTCCTCCCGGCTGGATTTGCCAATGCGGGCCGCCGCGCTCAGCCGTGCGATTTCGGCTGCTAATTCGTGGAGATCCCTGTTTTGCGCATTATGGATAACCGGAACCAGCAGCCCGCGCTCCGTTTGTGTGGCTACCCCCGCATGAACCGCGTCGAACCGCCGGATCACACCTTCCACGTCGTCAAAATGGGCATTGACGCCAGGGTGATCCTTAATCGCGATAATCAGTGCACGGATCAAAAATGGCAGGAGTGTGAGGCGGCTGCGATCTCCGGCTGCGGTGTTCAGGTTTTTCCGAAGCGTCTCAAGTTCCGTCACATCCACTTCTTCGACGTAGGTAAAATGCGGAATCCGCCGCTTGGCGTCCAGCATGCGTTCGGCGATGCGCCGCCGCAAACCGAATATCTTGATGTCCTCAACGCCCTCTTCCTTCGCTCCCAATGTAACCTTTGTGGAAGGGGGCGTCGTAGCCTGCCTGGACAGCAGCAATTTGTCGAGATCGCCATGAAGAATGCGCCCGCCGGGACCGCTGCCAGCAACGGCAGAAAGCTCAATGCTCAGTGCCGTCGCACGGGCCCGCACCGTGGGTGAGGCCAAAGACTTGCCTGGGGCTTTGCTCTTGGCAGCAGCAGCTGCCGGAATGGCTGGAGGCTCTCTTGGCGCAGGTTTTGGTGCCTCCACTTGTAACTCCGTCTCGCCGCCAACAATCTCGAACACGACAAATTCGGAACCCACGGCAAGCTTGCTGCCTTCCTCACCATTGCGCGACGTGATGCGGCCCGACACGGGGGAGACGATCTCCACTGTCGCCTTATCGGTCATGATATCGACGAGGGGCTGCTCCTCATGAATTTCGTCACCGACTGAGGCATGCCATTTCACAATCTCGGCTTCGGCTGTGCCCTCGCCTACATCCGGAAGCTTGAAAACAAAGCGACCCATTGCACATTACCCTGCCATGATTTTGCGGATCGCTTCAGCCACGCGGTGCGGTCCCGGGAAATATTCCCATTCGAACTCCTGCGGATACGGCGTGTCCCATCCGGTGACGCGCAGGATCGGCGCTTCGAGATGGTAAAAACAGCGTTCCTGTACCAGTGCTGAAAGTTCTGCGCCATAACCGCTGGTGCGCGTTGCCTCATGCACGATCAGGCAACGCCCGGTCTTCTCCACCGAGGCCGTAATGGCTTCAATATCGATCGGCATCAACGAGCGGAGGTCGAGAATTTCGGCATCAACACCTGTCTCGGCGGTGGCGGCGAGTGCAACGTGCACCATGGTGCCATAGGCGAGAATGGTCAGTGCCTCGCCCGACCTCGCTACTGCGGCTTGGCCTAGAGGGATGGAATAATATCCGACCGGAACTTCTCCTGCCGGATGTTTCGCCCAGGTCTCGACCGGCTTTTCGTAATGGCCATCGAAGGGTCCGGCATAGAGCCGTTTGGGTTCGAAGAACAACACCGGATCGTCGTCCTCAATGGCACTGATCAGCAGTCCCTTGGCATCATATGGGTTGGAGGGAATCACGGTCTTGAGGCCGCAGACATGGGTAAACAGGCCTTCCGGACTCTGGCTATGGGTCTGGCCGCCGAAAATACCGCCGCCATAGGGGGCCCGCACCGTGATTGGCGCATTGAATTCACCCGCCGAACGGTAACGCAGGCGCGCGGCTTCCGATACAAGCTGGTCGAAGGCCGGATAGATGTAGTCGGCGAACTGGCATTCGACTACCGGACGCAATCCATAGGCTCCCATGCCAATCGCCACGGCAATCTGTCCGCTCTCGGCAATCGGCGCATCGAACACGCGCTGCTCGCCGTGGCGTTGCTGCAATCCATCTGTGACGCGGAACACGCCGCCGAAGAATCCCACGTCCTCGCCAAAGATCAGCACATTGGCATCACGCGCCAGCATTACATCCATGGCCGAATTGAGCGCCTGCACCATGTTCATTGCTGTCATGATTTGCTCTTTCCCGCGGCCACGCGGAAACGCGCCAATTCCGCCTGTTGCTCGCGCAGGTGCCACGGCATTTCCTTATAGACATCTTCAAACATCGTGCCGGAATCATGATGTGGCCCGCCACCATAAACGCCCAGTCGCTGGGCCTTCTTGTTCGCGGCATCGACATGTTCTTCCACTTCGGCAGTTAGTGCCGCATGTCGCTCATCATCCCATTCGCCAAGCGCTACGAGATGGGCCTTGAGACGATTGATCGGATCGCCAAGAGGCCAGTGCTGGTACTCGTCGCCGGGACGATAGCGGGTGGGATCATCGCTGGTTGAGTGGGCTGCCGCGCGATAGGTGAAATGTTCAATGAGGGTGGGACCATGGTTGCCCCGCGCCCGCTCGGCGGCCCAGCGCGACACGGCATAGACGGCCAGAAAATCATTGCCATCCACGCGAATGCCGGGAATGCCAAAGCCCACGGCGCGCGAAGCGAACGTCGTTTCGTCGCCGCCAGCCACTCCCTGGCTCGATGAGATCGCCCACTGGTTGTTGACAAGATTCAGGATGACAGGTGCGTGATAGACTGCGGCGAAGGTCAGCGCCTGGTGGAAATCGCCTTCCGCCGATGCTCCTTCCCCAATCCAGGCGGCAGCAATTTTGGTGTCGCGCTTGTAAGCCGATGCCATGGCCCAGCCTACGGCTTGCGGAAATTGCGTGCCAAGATTTCCCGAAAGCGAGAAGAAGCCCGCATCGCGCACCGAGTAGAGCACCGGCAGCTGCCGTCCCTTCAGCCGGTCATTGGAATTGGCATAGACCTGGCACATCAGGTCGAATATGGGCCATTCCCTTGCGACCAGAAGGCCCTGCTGACGATAGGACGCAAAGCACATGTCATCGCGGTTCAATGCCAGCCCTTGGGCTACTGCTACGGCCTCTTCGCCGGTACATTTCATGTAGAACGGAGTTTTGCCCTGGCGCTGCGCCTTGACCATGCGGTCGTCAAAGGTTCGAGTCAACAGCATGGCACGCAGGCCTTTGCGAAGGGTATCAGCGTCAAGCTTTGGATTCCATGCGCCAACGGCCATTCCTTTGTCGTCAATGACCCGAACCAGTCCATAGGCCAGATCACGCGTTGCCGAGGCTTTTGCATCGGAATTCGGGCGCGCAGCGCTGCCGGGCTTCGGCAAATTGAGGTAACTGAAATCCGGAACGTCGCCGGGCCTGAACCGTGATTCAGGAATATGCAGGCGAAGTGAGGAGTCGTGCTTCATGGCAAGCGGCTCTCGTTGATATTAATCGCATGCTACTCCTGATTTGATTTGAACTGCAATCACGGTAATGTCGACACAGCACCGATCTTCGCGGAAAGCAATAAATGTATGAATCTGGCCTGATTTACGCAACAAACAGCGATACCGAAATGCTGCGGGAGAGTGTACGCCGCTTTGCCCGCGAACGCGTGGCCCCACTTGCTGCCGGTATCGACGAGAGCAACCAGTTTCCCATGGATCTATGGAAGGAGATGGGAGCCCTGGGCATCCTCGGCATCACGGCGAGCGAAGATTATGGCGGCGCAGGGCTGGGCTATCTCGCCCATTGCGTGGCGATGGAAGAATTGAGCCGCGCTTCAGCTTCCGTCGGCTTGTCCTACGCCGCCCACTCCAATCTCTGTGTCAACCAGATCAATCGCCACGGCACGGCGGAACAGAAGCAGCGCTTCCTGCCGAAGCTGATTTCGGGTGAGTATGTGGGAGCCCTCGCCATGTCTGAATCCGAGTCGGGTTCGGATGTGGTTTCGATGAAGCTCCGGGCCGAGAAGCGCAATGACCGCTATATCCTCAACGGCCGCAAGATGTGGATCACCAACGGCCCCGACGCGAACACGGTAGTGGTTTACGCCAAGACCGACCCCGCTGCGGGTGCCAAGGGCATTACCGCCTTTCTGGTCGAAGGCACGATGGCGGGGTTTTCCCGATCGCCCAAACTCGACAAGCTCGGCATGCGCGGTTCCAACACCTGCGAACTCGTTTTTGCCGATTGCGAAGTGCCTTTCGAGAATCGATTGGGGGAGGAAGGTGGTGGTGTTCGCATCCTGATGTCAGGCCTCGACTATGAACGGGTCGTGTTGTCGGCGGGGCCGCTTGGCATCATGACGGCGTGCCTTGATGTGGTCGTCCCCTACGTCCATGAGCGCAAGCAATTCGGCAAGGCCATCGGCGAATTCCAGCTCATGCAGGGCAAGCTTGCCGACATGTACGTGACGCTAAGCGCGGCACGCGCCTACGTCTACGCGGTTGCCAGCGCCTGCGACCGGGGCGAGACAACGCGAAAGGATGCGGCGGGCTGCATTCTTTATGCGGCTGAGCGCGCAACGCAGATGGCGCTTGAAGCAATCCAGGTGCTCGGCGGCAATGGCTATACCAATGACTATCCGGCGGGCCGGCTGCTCAGGGATGCCAAGCTCTATGAAATCGGCGCGGGCACATCCGAAATCCGCCGCATGCTGATTGGCCGCGAGATTTTCGACGAGACTGCATAGGCCTGCGTTACTTCTCCCTTAGCCACAAGGAGGAGTGTGAATGTCCGTGGGTAGTGACTTGACAGCGGCTGAACAGAGTTACATGCTTTCTCCTCCTTCAGGCCCCAGAAAATGCAGGCGTTAGATGAAGTTCTTTGCCTTACTTCTTGTGTTTGTGATCATCCTGAAGGCTGGCGTTGCAGAGGCCGGACCTGAAGAGGATTGCCTGCAGACAGAAAACGTGGTGCTACGGATTCAAGATTGCACACAGGTAATTGAACAGGATGAATTCGACTTCGAAGATAGGGCATGGGCATTTGTAATTCGCGCTGCCGCCCATAAAGCCCAAGGCGATTTTGCTCGCGCCATTGCCGATTATGATGAGGCGATCCGGCTCGACCCGCAATTCGCGGATGCCTTCAACAATCGCGGCAACTGCTTTCAGGATCAAGGCGACCTTGTCCGCGCTATTGCCGATTATGACGCGGCGATCCGGCTCAATCCCCAATTCGCGCTGGCCTTCAACAATCGCGGCGTCGCCCATAGAGTCCAGGGTGACCTTGCCCGCGCCGTCGCCGACCTTGATGAGGCGATACGGCTTGAGCCGCAATTTGCGCTTGCCTACTATAATCGCGGCCTCGCTCAACTAACCCTGCGCAACATTGGCCGCGCCATTGCCGACTACGACCATGCGGTCCGGCTCGCTCCGCAATACAAGGATGCCTTCTATGAACGCGGCCACACCCCTTATGCCGTCCCACAATACGCGGATACTTTCCACAGTCGCGGCAACACCCTTGGAGCCCAAGGCAACCTTGACCGCGCCATTGCCGACTACGACGAGACGATCCGGCTCAATCCGCAGGACGCGGATGCCCTCAACTATCGCGGCCTGGTTCGCCTCAAGCAGGGGCAGTTTGCGAAAGCCTGGGCTGACTATGATGCGGCGCTTCGGGCGAAGCCGGGGACTGCAAGCTATCTCTACGGCCGCGGAATTGCGGCGCTGCGCGAAGGTCGCATAGGAGAGGGTAACGCCGATTTAGCTGAGGCCACAAAACTGGAAGCAAAAATTGCTCAAACCTATGCCGACTACGGCATTACACCATAGGCCGCGCGAGCAACATGAACAGATAGCTGACCCAGTGACGAGTCTGTTGCATGCATACTGATCACTCCGGAGCGCGCCAGCTTCCATCCAGCAGCTTGATGATGGCGGAGAAATCCTTTGGTGCGCCACCGAGATTCACGAAGTTCTGATAGAGGCTTTCGGCCAGTGCTCCCATCGGCACGCTGGCACCTGTCGCCTGCGATGCTGCCATGGCGAGTTTCAAATCCTTCAGCATGAGGGCTGCCATGAAGCCGCCGTCATAGTTGCGGTTGGACGGAGCCGCTGGCACCGGACCCGGCACCGGGCAATAGCTGGTCATAGACCA
>CAZAMS010000369.1:0-2580 GCA_964486305.1 uncultured Aestuariivirga sp. | reverse complement strand
TAAATCGTGCCCTCGCCAAAACGCAGGCCGCCGATCATGGCGCCTGAACCTTCTTCGCCGACAATATAGGCCGTAGGTTCGCCCTGGCTTTGAAAGAGATATTCAACCGCTTCAGCAATGCCGCGGCTGGCCTTGCCGAAGAATTGATGGCCTTTCGCCACGATTTCCTCATCCGTGAAGGTGGATCTTGGTTTTGAAATGCTGCCCGTGGTTTGTGCCATGGCGCTAAAGGACGCACTGGCAAAGCAAAGGGCCAAAGCCACACCAAAAGATTTCAGGAATTTGCTGTTCATATTACCACCTCACTCGCGGGCCACTCACGCCTTCTCTCAGGCGACAATGGGGCCATGACTAGTTCAGGCTGAAAAGTAGCGGAGAGGACTTACGAGAGGGTTAATTTTTTACAAATTATGCGGCAGGGGATCACGATCACTTCAGGCCACTATGGCCTGAAGTGATCGTGATCGTCGCTTTATTCTGGCGCGTGATCGGGCGGAAAACCGGTATCCACTTTTCCTGATCACGCGCAAGCGATAAACCCGGGATTATCAAAGCCCCGGTCGCGCTTTCCGTAATACAGTGGCTGGCCATCGCTGTTCAGCACCTTTCCGCCTGCCGCCAGCAGGACCGCATGGCCTGCAGCCGTATCCCATTCCATGGTACGGCCAAAGCGCGGATAGAGGTCGGCTTCGCCCGCCGCGATCAGGCAGAATTTCAGGGAGGAGCCGGCGGATACCAGTTTGGCCACCTTGACGGTCTTGAGGTAGTCGTCGGTGGCGCTATCCCTATGGCTGCGGCTTGCCACAACAATGGCGCCATCGCCCGGGCAGGGGCGGACCAGCAGTTTTTTCCAACTGATGGTCTCATCGGTGGCGATTTTGCCCTCGGCGGCACCCTTTATGGTGTCGCCCCAGAAGATGCGCCCGATTGCCGGGGCATAGACCACGCCGATCACGGGAACACCATTTTCGATCTTGGCGATATTCACGGTGAATTCGCCATTGCGGGAAACGAATTCCTTGGTGCCGTCGAGGGGGTCCACGAGATAGAAGCTGTTTCCCACCTGCGGAATGCGCCCGGCGGAGGCGGCCTCTTCGGAAATGACCGGGGTCTGGGGGTCAAGCCGGGCCAGGCCTTCCAGAATGACGCGTTCAGCCGCTTCATCAGCCGCAGTCACGGGGGTTAAATCACTTTTGGTGCGGGGGCTGAAGTCGGTGGCATAGATTGCCATGATTTCGCGCCCCGCCAAAAGGGCAAGGTTTACCAGTGATTTCGTCAGGCTCGTGGGCGCAAGGGTCATAGGTGTTCCGGTTGATTTTGAGGCGTCTCTAGCGCGTATTCCGCTTGGGTGGAACACCCAAGCGAAAAGAATTCGCGCCAGATTGTTAGCATGGGGCATGTTGTTATCGGCAAAGTCTGCAACCCCGGATCAAGTCCGGGGCAGGCCTTTGCCGCAACATGCCCTATGGGCGTGTGGGGGTGTAATCGTCAATGCAGAAAATTTTGCAGGGCTTTTCTAAAAGAAACCTCCACGAATCACTTTATGGGGACCCCATGACAGACGCGTCACGCATTTCCGATCTCGATCTTGCGGCACTTCTGTGCAGCCGCGTTTGCCATGACGTGATTTCGCCTGTGGGGGCTATCGCCAATGGCCTGGAATTGTTCGACGATCCGGAAATGGATGAGGAAACCAAGGCTACCGCTTTGGACATGATCCGGTCTTCGGCCAAAACCGCCGCGGCCAAACTGAAGTTCTGCCGCATTGCGTTTGGCGCTGCCGGCACGGCAGGAGCCCTGATTGACCTGAGCGAAGCTGGTGAAGTGGCGCGCGCCTTTGTGGGCGAAGAGAAAGTCAAGCTGGATTGGCAGGCACCCCGGGAAAACCGCCCGAAGCAACAGGTGAAGCTGCTGCTCAACATGCTGCTGCTGGCCATTGCCGGAATTCCGCGGGGCGGGGTTGTGACGGTCGCAGCGGATGGCGATAACTTGTCTGTGCGGGCGTCCGGTGAACGAGCCAAGATTTCCGAACCCCTGGCTGAGGTTCTGGCAGGAACCGCTGATCTCACGCTGCTCGATGCCAGATTGGTTCAGCCCTATTATTCGAAGCAATTGGCAGCCTCGGCTGGACTCGAATTGACCATGGCCATGAATGGCGATGACGTGCTGGTGCAGGCACGCGTGGCGTAGGCTAGGCCAGATTCTGTCAGCAACACACATTTCACTTGTGATCATTCTTGACTTTGTTCGCTGAGCGGCGCGAGTTTTAGCCTTGTCTTGTGAGGTGGAAGCGATGACACGTGATGTGGCCACGGACTATGTTCAGTTGTCGTCAATCTTGCCCTGGGTGGCACGGGCGGCGAAGCTCTTGGCGACACTTATTCCGGCATCGAATATGTTTATGGTTCAGACTTCAATGACCAGATCACCGGCGATGGCGCCATCAACCGCCTGACGGGTGGGGCAGGCGATGATGTTCTCGATGGTGCCGCAGGCAATGACTATATCCTTGGTAATGCGGGCGATGATACGCTCACCGGCGGTCTGGGTGCTGACGTGTTCGTGTTCGAAACGGGCTTT
>CAZAMS010000368.1:0-1862 GCA_964486305.1 uncultured Aestuariivirga sp. | reverse complement strand
CGCCTTCAGCGCCGCCAAAAACCCCGCACGATCTTCAGGAGACAGAATCAATCCACTCATCAGCCGAATGAATCACAACCACACCTGAAAATCCACTCCTTCGGATTCAGGGTATAACAGGCGGGAAACAGGCATTCGCATTGGTCATAGCGTTCCATCCCCAATCATCCCACCCTGAGAGATGTACCGCATCCGCCAGATGGCCAACTTGTGCCAGCGAGATTACGGCCATCGCGCGCGCATTGGCAAGATCGAAACAAAGTCGTGCACAGGCGAAATCGTCCATCAGGGCGAAGCTTCCGATCTTGACCGGGCCGACGTTCGCAAACACCTGACGGTTTAATTTTTGCGGGAAAGCAGCACAGCTATGGGCTAGGCTCCGCGCCCAAACGGAGTTTCTCATGCGCCGCGCCCAACTGACAAGCCTCGATCTGCCAGATTTCGGCAGCCACACTACTGAGCCGGAACTAGGCCGGGACATCTATGCAGCGCGCCTCAAGCAATCACTTGCGCGGATGGCCGCCAATGGCCTCGATGCCCTGGTGATCTACGGCGACCGCGAGCATGTGGCGAATATTTCATGGGTCACAGGCCATGATCCCCGCTTTGAAGAGGCCATCTGCATCTTCGTGCCGGGCCGTACCCCAACCCTGCTCGCGGGCAATGAGGGGTTTCCCTATGCCGAAACCGCAAACGGCAGTTTTGAGCGCGTGCTGTGGCAACCCTTGAGCCTTATGGGCCAGCCCCGCGACAAGTACCGAGACCTCGCCAGCATCCTTCGCGAAGCCGGCGTGAAGAAAAATATGCGCATTGGCCTCGCCGGATGGAAAGGCTTTGAAACCGATGACGGTGTTTTCGATCCCGATTGGTTTGAAACGCCGCATTACCTCGTTGAAACGTTGAAAGCCTTCGGCCCCGTCACCAACGCCGCTCTCATCTTTATGCACCCCACCGATGGCCTGCGCGTGATCAATGAAATTGAGCAACTGGCGCGCTTTGAATATGCCGCAACCCTCACCTCGAATGCCGTCCGCTGCATGATACTCGGGGCAAAACCCGGCATGAGCGAATACGACGCCTGCCGCAACATGGCCTTCGATGGCTTCCCGCAATCGGTCCATGTCAATATGAGCTCAGGTCCGCGCGCCAAATATGGCCTGCCAAGCCCCTCTTGGCGCGTGATTGAACGCGGTGATCCCGTTGTCATTGGCGTGGGGCTGATGGGGGCCTTGAATTGTCGAGCCGGTTTCATGGTGGCTGATGCGGGCGAGCTACCTGCAAACATCCAAGATTATGTGGACAGGCTTGTGGCCCCCTATTTCGACGCCGCCGTGGCCTGGTACGAAACGATTGGCATCGGAGTCGAGGGTAGCGCGCTCTACGAGGCCGTGATGAGCCGCCTCGGCGATCCTTTCTTCGGTATAGGCCTGAACCCGGGCCATCTCATTCACCTCGACGAATGGGTCCATTCCCCGGTGAAGAAGAACAGCAAGATGAAACTTGCGTCCGGCATGGCCTTGCAATGCGATATCATTCCAGCAACGGGCACGCCCTATTTTATGTCCAATATCGAGGATGGCGTGGCGCTCGCCGATGCAGCCACGCGCGCGGCTTTCAAGACAAAGTATCCGGAAGCTTGGAAACGAATCGAGAACCGCCGCGCTTTCGTGACCGAGAAACTCGGCATCAAGCTGAAACCTGAAGTGCTTCCCTTCAGCAACATTCCCGCATGGCTGCCGCCGTTCTGGCTGGCACCGAGCAAGGTCATGGCGATGCGGTGATGGAATCTTCCTTTCCCGGTCTTGCAAGCCGGGCTGGATTGCCGATGACAGTGGCTCCGGCCTCAACGTCGCGCAACACCA
>CAZAMS010000367.1:0-1996 GCA_964486305.1 uncultured Aestuariivirga sp. | reverse complement strand
CGTTCTGCTGACGCGCCAGCCCACGATATAGCGCGCATAAACGTCGATGACGAAGGCGACATAGACAAAGCCTGACCACGTGGAGACATAGGTGAAGTCCGATACCCACAGCATGTTGGGCGCCGGCGCATGGAACTGGCGCTGTTCGTGTTGATTGCCGTTACGGGATTTAAGGTCTCCAATTTGCAGCCCTTCGCGCCTTTTGGCTGGGGTGGCATATGTGCGGCAGCGGGCACCATATTCTTCACCTATGTGGGCCTCGATGCAGTCTCAACTGCTGGTGAAGAAGTCATCAATCCGAAGCGCAATCTGCCGCTCGCAATTATTGCAGCCTTGATCATCGTGACCTCGCTCTACATTCTTGTGGCCGTCACGGCACTGGGTGTGCAGCCCGCCGCCCAATTCGAAGGGCAGGAAGCAGGCCTTGCCACCATCCTGCAGAACATCACGGGCTCCAACTGGCCAGCCCTTGTTCTGGCTGCCGGCGCGGTGATCCCGGTGTTCAGCGTAACCCTCGTGGTGCTCTATCGCCAAACGCGTATTCTTTTCGCCATGTAGCGTGATGGCATGATCCCGGAAATCTTCCACCGGGTGAACCCGCGCACCATGACGCCAGTATTCAACACAATCTTTGTCGCCCTGTTTGTGGGCGCCATCGCAGCCTTTGTTCCCGATGCCATATTGTGGGACTTGACCAGCATGGGAACGCTTGTGGCCTTCATGGTGGTGTCTGCTGGCGTCATGATCCTGCGCCGCACCAGGCCCGACATGCCGCGCGGCTTCAAGGTGCCGTTCTATCCCGTGCTACCCATCCTCAGCATACTTTCCAGCCTCTATCTGGTTTACAATCTCAACCCGACGACATTTAAACTCTTCGGCGTCTGGCTGGTTTTTGCGGCGATCTTCTACTTCACCTACAGCGCCCGCAATTCCAGGCTTGAGAAGCCGGCGGGAGCGAAAGCATGAAATATCTCGTTGGATTTTCGCCGGATCAGGGCGGGCGTGAGGCCTTGGCGCTTGCCGCCGTCCTTGTGCGCAGCAGCGGGGGAAGCATCGTCGTCTGCAACGTGATCCCGGAAACCTGGGGTCACCCCTCTATGGCGCGGGTTGATGCGGGGTATGCCACTTTCCTTGAACAGCACGCCAAAAAAGCTTTGGCCAAAGCCAGGGAGGCCTTGGGCAAGGGCATCTCAGCGGAATTCATCTCGCGCAGCGCCGCTTCGGCCCGTGAAGGCCTGTTGCAGACGGCATCAGACGTTGGGGCCGATTGCGTCGCGCTGGGCTCGGCCCGCGCGGCACCCCTCGGGCGGTTTGCCGAAGGCAGTGTGACCTCCGGCATCCTGCACAGTGCGTCCCTTCCCGTCGCACTGGCACCAAAGGGCTATTCCCCTGGCCCTCGGGCCCGCGTCAAATGTGTGACCTGCGCATTTTCCGGGGCCAAGGACTCAAGCTCCCTGGCGCGGCGTAGCGTTGGCCTGTGTGAATCCTTCAATGCACCCTTGCGCCTGGCAACCCTCGTGGTGCGTGACAAGCAGATGTATCCAACCGGTGCCGGCTACAGCGCGGAAAATCTGGTTTCCAACCAGATGAAGCGGCAGGCAAATGCGGCCCAGGCTGAAGTCATGGCGAACTGGACCTCACCGGTAAAAGTGGCAGGTGCCATAGGTGATGGCAAAACCTGGCGTGCGGCCATGGATTCACTGTCCTGGAAAGATGCCGAGGTGATGGTTGTGGGCTCAAGCGGCCTTGGTCCTATCTTGCGGGTTTTCCTCGGCTCGAATTCAGGCAAGATTGTCTGCAATTCACCCGTGCCTTGCATCATCCTGCCCCGTGGTGAAGCGGAAGCGGCTTAGGCGATTGCCGTCCATGGCCTCGCGAAGTTGCGTGGGATAAGGTCGCGAGGCCCGCAGCAATTGTTTCAAGGACAAAACTTATGACAACCCGGAAATTCAATCAACCTCTCGGCGGCAATGAAATGCCGCGCTTCGGCGGCCCT
>CAZAMS010000366.1:0-3252 GCA_964486305.1 uncultured Aestuariivirga sp. | reverse complement strand
GTGAGCAGCACTTCCGTATCACCGATATCATAGACATTACAGGTGAAAATATCGCGGTCGAGAATGATGAGATCGGCGTATTTGCCGAGGCTCAGGGAGCCCGTGTCGTGGGAGCGCCAGGCGGCTTCGGCGGCAAAGGTCGTATAGCCTTTCACGCATTCCTCGCGGGTCATGCGTTGCTCGGGCAAGAATATGGGATGGTCGCCTTTCTTGCGTGGGGGCTGGCGGGTGATGGCGGTTTCCATGATGGGGAATGGATTGAGGGTTGAGACGCCCCAGTCGCTGGAGATGGCATAGGGAGCGCCTGCATCGATGAGGGAGCGGAAGGCGTACATCCACCTGCCCCGCTCTTCCCCAACCATCGGCAGGGCTACATCGGTCACCGATGGCTCATGCCGCGCCCAAAGGGTCTGGATATTGGCGACCACGCCCAATTTGCGAAAGCGCGGAATGTCGGCGGGGTCAATGCATTGCACATGGGCCAGTTGATGGAGGCTGGGCCAGGGGCCATTGGCGTCGCGTGCGGCTTCAAGAGCATCAAGGGCAGCGCGCACGGCACCGTCGCCGATCACGTGAACATGGATCTGGAAGCGCGCGGCATCGAAGGCGGTAAAGAGTTCCTTGATCTGGTTGTGGCCGAACATCAACTCGCCATTGCCGCCAAGCGCATCGGAATAGGGTTCGATCATGACGCCGGTGCGATTTTCCAGAACGCCATCGAGAAAGAATTTCGCCGAATGAATTTTGAACATGTCGGAATTGTTGTTGCGGCGCAAATCCTCGAGGCGGCGCAGGGCGTCCCCGGTTTTCTCGGCGGACACCACCTTGGCGGTTGCTGCGACACGCACGGTCAGGGCACCGGCGCGTTCCAAGCCGCTGTAGACCCGCGCGTGGCGCTCGTTCACCGAGGCATCGATCACGCCGGTAATGCCATGGCGATTGCACAGGGCCTGCGAAGAGCGCACGCCATTGGCGTAATCCTCGTCGGTCGGCGCGGGCATGAAGCTCTCGGCCCAGTTCGTCGCATTTTCATGCAACATGCCGGTGGGTTCGCCAGCGGCATCCAGAACGAAGTGGCCATTTTCCGGATCGGGCGTGCCGCGCATGAGACCCACCATCTCACAGGCGTTGGAATTCAGGCAGGCGTTGTGGCCATCGCTGGCCACGATGTAACAGGGCCTGTCGGGAACGGCCGCATCGAGCACCTGGCGGTTAAGATTATGATTGGTGAAAATCCCGGTGTACCAGCCGACACCATTTACCCATGGGCCGTTGTGGGTTTTGGCAAAATTACGCAAGGCTTGCTGCAATTCAGAAATGGTTGACACTTTATCGAGCGGCGCACTCTGGCTGTAGTCATAGCCACCGTCTTGCAAATGAATGTGAGTGTCCTGAAAGCCCGGCAATATCAGGTGCCCGCCGACATCAATGATGCGGGTGGATTTTCCCGCGAGGGCGCCGATATCGGCTACTGAGCCCAAAGCTGAGACGCGGCCATTGGTTATTGCAAGGGCGGCGACGCGCGGTGTGAGGGGGTCCATCGTGCAGATGTCGGCGTTAGTGATGATAAGTTCCGGTGCAATCAAGATGCATTCTCCAAGGTAGGCCAATCGCTTGAACTTATGATTTTTGCAGGCTGGCTTGTGTCTTTTGTCCAGCAAAAAATGGCAAGAAAGGGCGTGTCACCTGTCATGGTAGCGTGGGGTTGCCAAGCCTGGTTCCATACAGGTTCATGGGCCTCTTTCCAAACCAACGGATCTCCCGGCTTGAAACGCCAGCCATGGGGGCCCGTTAGCGGTGCGTAAAGTTCAGGGGCGGCATGGTGGTGGTCGCGGTAGAAGAGATTGGGTGCAATCAGGAACAGGCCGAGGTCAAAATCCGCCGCTTCAAGGGCGCAGCCCTCACCGATGATTGAGGCGAAGGCGTGGTTGTCAGCGAAACGCTCGCCAATTTCGTCGCGGGGATAGGCATCATAGGCTACCCAAGAGAAAAAGGGCCGCGCGTCATCGATGGCTTTTGCAAGGGAAGTCTTGCCCATCGCTTCCAGTGCTGAATCGAGATGATCGCAGACCGGGAGCGTGCGACTTTGCACCGGAGCAACGGGCCCCCTCGCCCATTTTTTCATGCCCTCAAGAACCGTCACTATGTTTGGATCATTCAGGTGCAGCAAATAAGTTTCAATCTCAGCGACGAGATTGCGAATGATATCTTCCAAGTTTTTGGCGTTGCTTTGCATGCTAACTATTGCATCATATGGCGTGATGCCACGTCGTCAATAATTCAAGGGCGGTACGGCGCGGCGGCGCGCCAGATTTATGAAGGGACGCGGAGTGACCCGAGCCTTCACCATGAGCTTGTGATATTGCAATTCGCGCGAGGCATAGATTTCGACCCAGAGATCGCCGTAGAATTCGGCGTGATAGGGGCGCTCCACCATGGCCAAGGCGATGTTGCGCTTGGTTGTGGGTGACCAAATGGCGGCGGTGATGTGGCCCACCTCATGTTTCTTGTTGTGATAGATCAAAGAATGTTCAGCGGAGACATTGCCTTCAATGTCGAGGCCAACGAGGGCCCATTTCGAGGTGCTTTTGGTTTTTTCTTCCAACAGGGCACGCCTGCCATTGAAATGGCCCTTGTCGAAATCAATCATCCATTCAAGGCCCATTTCAAGGGGTGAGCGGGCCCGGTCGCCGCGCACGGCATGTTCGGCGGTGATGAAATCCATGTTCGCGACGATGAAGCCTGCCTCGATACGCACCATGTTAAGCGCATTCGTTCCAATGGGGCGGATGCCGTAGATGGCTCCCGCTTCGAAAAGAATGTCCCAAAGCTCCAGCGCGCGATCCGGCGTTGTCCACAATTCATAACCAAGATCGCCGGTGAAGCCGGTGCGCGAAATTGTGAGCGTGCCGGATTTGCCGAATTTGAAATCGGCCATCTGGAAGGGTTTGAGGGCGCTGGCCTTCTCAAAACCTGCCGCCTTCAACACGGAATAGGAGCATGGACCTTGCAATGACAGGGCGGCAATTTCTTCGCTGATCTCAGTGATGGCGACGTCGTAGCCCAAGGCACTGTCGAGGAGCCAGGGCAAGTGGCGCTCCTGGCAGCAGAGCATGAAATCTGTTGCGCTCCGGCGGAACAGGGTTCCGTCATCCAACAGCTTGCCTTCGTCATCGCACCAGGCGGTGTAGTGTACGTGACCGACTTTCAGTTTCCCGACATTGCGGATCATCAGGCGATTGAGATAGGTGG
>CAZAMS010000365.1:0-30252 GCA_964486305.1 uncultured Aestuariivirga sp. | reverse complement strand
GATGGCCGCGATATAGGCTTCGGTCAGTTCAATGGCCGAAAATTCTTTTTTGCGAAGCCCTTCACGGGCCGAAGCGATGGTGAGTGAGGTTAAGGAGCTCATTCAATCACCTTCGGCACAAGAAAATAATCATCTTCGGCGGCGGGAGCATTTTCCACAACGTCATGGGGATAGTTGCCGTCGGTCACGACGTCGGCGCGCTTTTTCATTTTGACGTTGACAACCGACGTCATGGGTTCAACGCCATCGACATTCACTTCGTTCAACTGCTCAATCCAGTGAAGAATGGAGTTCAATTCGCCCGCGAGGCGTTCAACATTTTCTTCCTTCACCTTGATGCGAGCAAGTTTTGCAACCCGCCGTACGGTGGCCTGATCAACTGACATGAATAGTGGGTCCTGTTAGAATCCTGCGGGCTGATTAGCAGCCTAATTGCGAACCCGCAACTTGGCATTCTACCGACTGCTGGTGGTACAATTCAGCAGCAATGGGCCGCCTGCGATCCGCCCGTTGCCCGTGCTTCCTGGATTGGCGGACAGGGCACGTCACCGTAAGTGCAGAACACACAGCAGTCGCCCGTCTTCGGTTTAAGTTGCTTCCCGCAAGAAGGACAATCGAAGAAGAAGAGGCAAGCGTCAACCGGCATGCGCTCGGTGCTTTTGTGGCCACAGTGCGGGCAGGTTATGGTAGAGTCAAGCTTCATGGCACTTGCACTATGAGTGATGCGGGATAGCCGGCATCGGTCGATGCCCTAGCGATATCGTCCGGCGTCGTCTTAGCATCGTTGAAGCGGACTTCCGCTTCCTTGCGGCCAAAATCCACCTCGACCACTGATACGCCGGGCACTGCGGCCATGGCCGTTTTCACGGTAATAGGGCAGAGCGCGCAAGTCATGTTCTCGATAGCAAAGTGCCGGATCTGCTCAGCTGCGTAAGCAGAATGCGCGAATGTCAGGAGGGAGCAAATTATGATTGTAGAGCGCATGGTACTTATCCGGTGATCGGGAGGAAGTTGACAGCCATCGCGGCAGCTGTGACGAACAAACCGATCCAGAGGACAGCTTTGGTCGCTCGCCCGGTTTTCGACGCGGCGCAGAGCGAGCCGGGAGCACAGGCAAATTCATTTTTGCGGTAGGCACGCCAGAACCCCGCGCCAAGAAGGCCAAGAGCCACAATGAGGAAGTATGGTTGATAGGGCGAGAGGGCCGTCAGTTTCCCGATCCACGCCCCGCTTACGCCCAGAGTCACTAGCGCAAGGGGTAGGATGCAGCAGGTTGAGGCCAAAAAACCACCAATAAGCCCGCCTGCGGCAAGGAGCTTGGCCTGGTTTTCAGTTTGCCGCGTCTCTGCGGGTGTTGGTGTGTCGTACATTGCGGTACTTCCATTGTTTCTGCACATAGTGCATTCTGTACCAACTACAGGATCAAGCGGTAAAATGAAGAAACCGATCACAAAAACGCGAGCCAAGACCTTCCCCATTGGCGAGGTCTCGAAGCGCTCTGGCGTTAATATAGAAACCATCCGCTACTATGAGAGACTTGGCCTGTTGCCCAAACCCCAACGCGCAGCCAATGGCCGCCGCGTCTTCGAGGGCGCACACATGAGGCGGCTCACTTTCATCCGGCGCGCCCGGGCCCTGGGTTTTTCCCAGGACGAAGTGCGCGCGCTGCTCGTGCTTGCCGACGGTGGCGCTCAATCCTGCAGCGAAGTGCGGGACCTTGCCAATGTACACCTGCACTCAATTCAAGAGAAGATCGCCGACTTGAAAAAGATGGAACGCGTTCTCAGCAATACTGTCTCGCGGTGCAAGGGCAAGGATGCGCCCGCTTGCCCGGTACTTGATGCGTTGGCGGGACAGGAAACCTGATGCCCGCCATCCTGGCACCACTCTTGGAGGTGGGTTTATTGCTTAACCCGTAGTTTGTTTTTCTGCTGGCCGTTGGCGTCGAAATTGTCTTCCCTGAGCCAGGCCTCAAAAGCCGCCCTCGCCTTGGGCCATTCCGTATCCAGTATTGCATACCAGGCCGTATCGCGGTTGCGGCCCTTGATGATGTAGTGCTGGCGAAAAATGCCTTCGAAGGTGAAGCCAAAACGGTCTGCTGCCTTCCTTGAAGGGGCGTTCAGGGAATCACATTTCCATTCCAGGCGGCGCACGCCCAGATCATCAAAGCAGTGGCGCATCATGAGATAAATGGTTTCGGTGGCTTCGCGGGTTTGCTGCAGGCCCGGGGACATCCAGATATGGCCGATTTCGATGACCCCGTTGGCGGCGTCATTGCGCATGAAGGAGCCCATGCCCGCGGCCTTGCCCGTATCCCTGCGGACAAAGGCATAGAACCAGGGGTCGCGGGAGGCCTCGCGGGCTTTTAGCCATTCGGTGAATTCTTCAAGCGAGGCGAAGGGACCGTAGCCCAGATAGGTCCAGATATGGCCTTCGGGGTCCTTGCCGTCGAACGAAGCATAGAGGTCGGCTGCGTGCTTGGTGGCAGAGGCGTGATCGAGCCAGATCCAGCGCCCGTGCAGGGGGCGCATGTCCGGCACGTTGCCCACGGGAAGCGGGTCCACAATCGGGCCTACGGGCCGCTCAACTTTTTTTGCCATTTCGGGACTTCCTGCAATTAGTGTGGGGCTATGCAATAACGCTGCTTTACCTGTTTGCCAAATCGGCTAGTAGAAGCCCATGTCCACCCACCTTCTGGCTCTCCAGTCCGCTTTGGAAAAACTGCCCCAGACTTCGCGTCTGATGGGGTTGGATTTGGGCACGAAGACCATTGGCGTTGCGACAAGTGATCTCACCCGGCAAATTGCAACACCGGTTAGCACCATCATGCGAACCAAGTTTACGCCGGATGCAACGGAACTTCTCAAAATTGCGGCGCAGGAAAATGTAGGCGTGCTGGTTTTAGGGTTGCCGATCAATATGGATGGAACCGAGGGGCCACGGGCACAGGCCACGCGGGCCTTTGCGCGTAACCTTGCCAAGCTCACACCTCTCTCCATTGTGTTTTGGGATGAGCGTCTTTCGACCGCCGCAGTTGAACGCATGCTGATAGACGCGGATGCCCCGCGGGCCACACGCGACAAGGTGGTCGACAAGCTGGCGGCCGCCTGGATTCTTCAGGCTGCACTTGATGCCCTGAGGCAGGCATGAGCGCTTCGTTTGAAACTTTGCTGCCGATCTTTCTGCTCATCGCCCTGGGGCTAGGTCTGCGCTGGCGCGGAATTGTGCCGGAAGACATGTGGCGAGGTCTTGAACTCCTCGGTTATTGGGTCTTCTTCCCTGCCCTGCTCATGGAAACCCTGATCCGTTCCGACATCTCCAACTTGCCCCTTACGGGCATTGCCTTCACCATGATCGCCAGCTTCATGACCATGGCAATTGCGCTTCTCATGTCACGCAGATTTATCATGCAGGTTTTCGAGCTCTCGGGGCCGTCTTACTCGTCGGTGTTTCAATCGGCCACGCGCTGGAATGGTTTCATCGCGCTGCCCGTGCTCGCCAAGCTCTATGGCGATGAAGGTGTAGCGCTGGTCGCGGTGATCATTGGGGCGTTGGTTCCGATCGCCAATATCATGGCGATCTATGTGGTGGCGCAAAACTCTGGTACACGGAAATTGACCCTGCCCGAAATAACTTACGTGGTGTTTCGCAACCCCTTCATCTGGGCCACGGCTTTGGGGCTGCTCATCAATTTTTCCGGAATACCAATCTATGCGCCTGTGATGACAAGCCTTTCCAGCCTGGGTGCTGCTGCAATCGGGTCTGGACTCTTGATGGTGGGAGCCAGCCTCAATGTCGGCGATGCAACGCGCCCTTCGCCTGCCGTTTGGCTTGGAACCGGATTGAAGCTGCTGGGCACTCCCATTCTTGTCATTTTCTGGAGCCTCATCACTGGCGTGAACGGCACCGCCTTTATGGCTTGCATGATCTGTGCTTCGGTTCCCACCGCCATGAGCGCCTATGTGCTGGCCCGCCAGATGGGTGGAGATGCGCTGCTTGTGGCAACAACGGTGACAGTGCAAACAGCCGTGTCGTTTTTTACCATTCCTATTGTCATCATGCTGGCGACTTATCTGCAATGACCCAATCCTTCATCGCCCTCCTACCGGTTTTCATTGTCATTCTCGTGGGCTATGGCCTGCGGCGCAGCGGGCTGATTGCGGAAGACCATTGGAGTGCGGTTGACCATGTTTGCTATTACGTGCTGTTTCCCGCCATCATCTTCAAGGAAATAGCGGCGGCGGATTTTTCCGATGTGCCGGTATGGTCCATGGCGCTTGCCATGATGCTTGGCATTTCCACCATGTTTGCCCTGCTGTTCGTTTTACAGCGGCCGCTTATTTCAGTTTTGAATTTGAACGGCCCTCAGTTTTCCAGCCTGTTTCAGGGGGCAACACGCTGGCACACTTTTATTGCTCTAGCCATCATTCCCATCTACTTCGGACAATCGGCGTTGGCCTTAGGTGGTCTTGCGGCGGCGGCGATGACACCGCTTCTCAACATTGTGAATGTAGGGGTGATTTCCGTTCATGGCTCAGGCACCAAAATGAATGCCAGAGCCATGGCACTTTCCATTCTCAAGAACCCTTTCGTTTTGTCCTCCCTTGGTGGCGTGCTGTGGAAGGTTTTGCATTTGCCCCTGCCCGCCATGGGAGTTCTGGTCCTGGATACGGTAGGCAGAGGTGCATTCGGCTTGGCGCTTTTGACCGTAGGTGCCGGTCTTCGCATTGATGAGGCGCTTTCGACCAAGGGTCCAGTGGTCGTGGCCACTTTCCTTAAACTGTTGGTGATGCCGGTTTTCATGGCATTATGGCTGTGGGTTCTGGGCGTTTCGGGGGAAGCGGCAGCTGTGGCCATTCTTTGCGGGGCTGTTCCTACGGGTTCCGGGGCCTATCTGCTGGCCAAGCAAATGGGGGGTGATGCGCCCATGATTGCCAGCATTTTGACCCTACAGGTCATTTGTGCGGCGGTCACAATTCCCTTCGTGTTAAGCCTCTTGGGTTAATTTTCCACAGGCCCGCGATCTTCTCTTGCGGGACGGAGGATTCGCCCCTACACAGCCACTTTTAATGACATCGCCATCCGAACGACCCAAGCTTCTCAAAGGTCAGCACCTGCTGGCGGTCGATGACATTTCCCCCCTTGAAATCAAAGCCCTTCTCGATCTCGCGCAAACTTATGTGAGCGAGGGCAATGCGCCGCAAAGGTGGGCGAAGGTTCTGCAAGGGCAGACCCAGGTTAACCTGTTCTTCGAAGCTTCAACCCGTACACAGAGCTCTTTTGAAATTGCGGGCAAGCGCCTGGGCGCTGATGTCATGAACATGGCCATGTCGTCGTCAGCCATTTCAAAAGGCGAAACCGTTCTCGATACGGCCATGACGATCAATGCCATGCACCCCAATTTTCTGGTCGTGCGCCATCAATCCTCGGGAGCCGTTGAGCTGTTGGCGCAAAAAGTTTCGTGCTCGGTGATCAATGCTGGCGATGGCCAGCATGAGCACCCAACACAGGCGCTTCTCGATGCGCTCACAATTCGCCGGCGAAAAAAATCGATTGAAGGGCTGACCGTTGCCATCTGCGGCGATGTCCTGCACAGCCGCGTGGCGCGCTCCAACATTCACATGCTGAACAAGCTGGGCGCGCGAGTCCGCGTTGTTGCGCCTTCCACGCTGTTGCCCACAAGTATTGCGAACTTCGGCGTGGAGGTTCACCGCAATATGCGAGACGGGCTTGAGGGAGCGGACGTGGTGATGATGCTGCGCCTGCAATTGGAGCGCATGAGCGGGGCCTTCGTGCCTTCGCAGCGGGAGTATTATCGCTTCTTTGGCTTGAATGAGGAGAAGCTGCGCTATGCCAAGCCTGATGCTCTGGTCATGCATCCCGGCCCCATGAACCGTGGCATTGAGATTGACTCGAATGTGGCTGATGGGGCGCAATCGGTTATCCGCGAACAGGTGGAAATGGGTGTGGCGGTACGCATGGCGGTGCTTGATGCGCTGTCGCGCAATTGGCAGGGAGCAAAATCATGATGTCTCCTGCCGTCAAGCAATCGGCCCAGCGCAAGGCTTATCTCAATGCCAATATCGTGGCTCCGGCCCAGGGCCTGAATGGCCGGGGTGGCATTCTGGTTGAAGATGGCTGGATACTGGCCGTGGGTCCGAAGGTGACCAAGGAGTCCATTGGCGCTGGAACTGCCTCATTTGATTGTGCTGGCGCTACTCTCATTCCCGGTCTCATTGACATGCGTGTGTTAACAGGCGAACCCGGAACAGAATATCGTGAAACGCTGGCCACGGCGTCCGAGGCGGCTGCTGCTGGTGGCGTCACCACCATGATCGTGATGCCCAACACCCAGCCTGTCATTGATGATGCAGCGATTGTGGATTTCATCTTGCGCCGGGCTCGGGATACGGCCCTGGTGCGGGTTGCACCCATGGCTGCCATCACCAAAGGCCTCGCTGGCGAACTGATGAGCGAGATCGGCAGTCTGAAAGAGGCTGGAGCCGTTGCCGTGACCGATGGCATCCACGCCGTTTCCAGTGCCAATCTTTTCCGCCGCGCGCTGACTTACGCCAAGGATTTTGACATGCTGGTGGTGCAGCACGTGGAAGAATCCAACCTCTCCAAAGGTGTCATGAACGCTTCGGAGACAGCTTCGCGTCTTGGACTTGCCGGCAATCCGGCAATGTCAGAAGTGATCATGCTCGAGCGTGATATTCGTCTTGTGGAAATGACTGGCGCCCGATACCACGCGGCGCAGATTTCCTGTGCGACATCGCTGGAGGTTATTCGCGGTGCCAAGGCCAAGGGTCTACCTGTTACCTGCGGCGTTTCCGTTCACCATCTCACGCTCAACGAAAATGACATCGGGGCCTACCGTACCTTCTTCAAACTCTCGCCACCTTTGCGCACCGAAGATGATCGCCGCGCCCTTGTGGCGGGTGTTGCGGACGGGACTATCGACGTGATCGTATCGTCCCACGATCCGCAAAGTGCTGATACGAAACGCCTGCCATTTGCGGAAGCGGCTTTTGGGGCTATTGGTCTAGAAACCATGCTATCTGCCGCACTTGGGCTTTATCATAATGAAAACATGCTTTTAAGCCGCTTGGTTGAAACCATGTCATCAAAGCCTGCTGAAATTTTGGGACTGGAAACGGGCCGCCTTGCGCCTGGCGCTCCGGCCGACTTTGCTTTGGTGGATCTCAATCTGAACTGGACCGTGGACGAAACCAAGCTTCGTTCGCGCTCCAAGAACTCTCCGCTCGAAGATCGCACCCTCGAAGGCCGTGTCATTGAAACGGTCGTTGCGGGGCGCACGGTTTACGCATACGTTCGCTGACATCATGGTGGAATTTATTGCCGCTCTCATCGGCTATCTCTTTGGCAGCGTACCCTTTGGCCTCCTCCTGACCAAGGCCGCAGGGCTGGGGGACGTGCGCAGCATTGGTTCCGGCAATATCGGGGCCACCAATGTTTTGCGAACAGGCAATAAAAAGATTGCTGCTCTCACGCTTCTGCTTGATGGGTTGAAAGGTGCCGCACCGGTTTTACTCTTGAACTATTTTGGTGGTCCACAGGCAGGCATGATCGCCGGACTCGCAGCCATGGCTGGACATATTTTTCCGGTCTGGCTGGGATTCAAGGGTGGCAAGGGAGTAGCAACAAGTCTTGGCGTGTTGTTCGGCTTGTACTGGCCGCTCGGGCTCATTTTCATTGGTGTGTGGCTTGCTCTTGCCTTCACGTTTCGCATTTCATCGCTCGCTGGACTTGCGACGTCAGCTCTTTCGCCGCTTTGGGCTTATCTCCTTGGGTGCAGCAAAGAACTTGTGCTGTCCACAATTATTATTACCGTTGTCATTTGGATTGTGCACCGCGCCAACATCGGAAGACTGTTGAAGGGCGACGAGCCCAAGATTGATCTCGGGAAAAGAGCCTGATCAATGCAGCTGCTGGACCAGACGCAGCGACGCGATTGGATCCGGCTCAGCCAAAGCGAAAATGTCGGGCCTGCAACATTTCGGCAATTGATTGGCCGTTATGGAAGTGCCGCCGCGGCCTTGGAAGCCTTGCCGGAACTCTCCGCAAAAGGCGGCTTGGTCCGTCCCATTCGGGTTTTTTCTGTAGAAGACGCGGAAGCCGTCATGGAACACGCGGAAGAATTGGCGGCATCCTTCGTGGTGGCAGGAGAAACCGGCTATCCGCCCCTGCTCTATCATATTCCTGGCGCCCCTGCGCTTCTCTGTGCGAAGGGCAATCTTGCCCTTGCGGAGCTGCAGACGGTTGCCATTGTGGGTGCGCGCAATGCCTCGGCGGGGGGTAGAAAATTTGCCCGCCAGCTATCGGCTGAGCTCAGCGAAGAAGGATATCTCGTTGTTTCGGGTTTGGCGCGAGGTATTGATACGGCAGCCCATGAATCAGCATCCCATGGGCGAACTGCGGCGGTGATTGCCGGTGGTATTGACAATATCTACCCCCCGGAAAATGCAGAACTTCAAAAACTCATTGGCGAGAATGGTTTGCTGTTAACGGAAATGCTGCCAGGCGCTGTGCCACGGGCGGAACATTTCCCGCGGCGCAATCGCATTATCTCCGGCATGTCGCGGGCCATCATTGTTGTGGAAGCCGCCTTGCGGTCTGGCTCGTTGATTACAGCACGGCTTGCCGGAGAACAGGGACGCGACGTTTTTGCGGTACCTGGTTCCCCTCTCGATCCGCGCGCGGAGGGCACCAACAAGCTCATCAAGGAAGGGGCAACGCTTCTGACGGGCAGCGCTGAGGTAATCGAAAGCCTGAGGACGGAATACACGGCTATTCCAAAGTCATTCTCTGAGCCTGAGGTGCCACTTGAGGAGACTGCAGAGGCAAGCACTTCGGATCGCAAGCTCGTGCTTTCTCTATTGTCTCCCGCGCCCATTGACGTCGACGACGTGATCAGGGAAAGCAGGCTTTCGGCCGCCGCAGTTCTTGGCATTTTGCTTGAGTTTGAACTCGCGGGGAAAGTCACGCGCGCAGCCCAACAGAAGGTAAGCCTCGTCTGAGGTCTAATCCACTTCGTCGTGCGGAACGATCCAAGTTTCCTTGAGGGCTGCTGATTTCCATTTCTGGAATGCTTTTGTTGCCATTACCGCATCCATATAAGCTCTCGTGTCCCTGCCCACTGGAATGGCATAGGTTTCAAAGCGAGTAACCACCGGCACAAACATGGCGTCAGCATTGCAGAATTTTCCAATCAGAAATTTGCCGCCCTTGCCATAGGTTTTGCGGCACTCACGCCAGATTTCCTCAATGCGGGTTATGTCGGCCTTCGTTGCTTCATTCAGAATGACAGGTTTTGGGGGGCGCCTGAGGTTCATGGGACATGTATTGCGGAGGCCTGTGAATCCTGCGTGCATTTCATTTGAAATGGCCCTTGCCACAGCCCGCGCGGCTTTAGCCTTTGGCCAAAGGTTTTTTTCCGGGAAGGTTTCCGCCAGATATTCAAGGATGGCGAGGGTTTCCCAAATTGTGATCTTGCCATGATGCAGCACGGGCAATCGCCCTGCCCCGGAATGCTCGGCGATTTGTTTTCTTGTTGACGGCGTATCCAGTGGAATGATGGTTTCATCAAAAGGCAAGCCTGCCATGGTCATGGCCATCCAGGGCCGGAGCGACCAGGACGAATAATTCTTGTTGGCAATGACGAGATGCGGTTTGGCCATCAGAGTGCTTCTTTCCTGCTACATGGATTTTGGAAGATACCGAAAAGCTATGGTTCCCATAATGACAAGACTGGCACCAAGAATAACAAACACGATACCGATTTCAAAATAGGAAAGTGCCACGGCGAAAATCATCGCCGGGATGAGTTCCGAGAAATCAATGTAGGTGCGATAGACGGCCGCCATGGGTTGACGCTCGTGGGCGCGCACCGCGAGCAAAAAGGGAATGCCGCCAACGCCATCGAGCCCTGAAGCCGCGAAAGCGCCAAAGAGCAAAAACAGCATTGCAATATAGGGCTGTCCCTTGCCGGCTATCCCCGCGGCAATCGAGGAGACTGCCATCATAAAAAAACATAGACTAATAATTGACCGAACTCCGAAACGGTGGGCTAATCGGCCAAACAGGTAAGCACAAAGCAGCAGGCCCTGGCTTGCTGAAATCATGAGGCCGCCGACCTGTTTTCCAACACCACCTTCCACCATCAGCAGGGGACCATAGATAAAAAATGTTGCCCAGAAACAGGATCTGCCGAATGCCACCAGCCAGGCGAGCCGCAAGCGTGGCTGACGCACAAAGCGTGCCACATTGGCCAGAGGATTAAAGGGTTGCAAGGTGCCCGAGGGCATGGTCACACGATCTGACAGACGCAAGACCCAGAACAGGACCAACAAAGCTATGGCCACAGCAATGCTTGCCAGTTGCGGGCCCCAGGCCCCAAATTGCGTATAGAGCCACACGCCGCTTGCCGGGCCGATCATCCACGAAAAGGTTGAGAGGCTCAAACGCAGAGGTTCAGAATGTGCCAGATCGCTTTTCCTGATGTGATCCAGAATATAGAGAGACAATGTGATGTTCAGAATCGCAGCGCCGCAATTGCGGAAAAACATGCCGCCAATCTGGCCGGAAACGGTAAAACTAGCCAGGAACAGGCTTGCCGTCATGAGGCCCACAACACCAAGCGAATAGGCCCAACGGCGACGCAAGCGACCAAGAATGTAGGGGAGCAGCAGGGTGGTGAGCAGCACCGTCAGGGCCACAAGGGTGGTGAGTTCACTCACCTTTTGACTGCTGCCGAGCAGGTCATAGGCCTGCAGGGAAACCACGGTTGAGTTCAGCGATCTGACCAGTGATTCAAGGGCAAATATCGCACTAAATGTAAGCGCACCGGCCTTGCGACCAGAAATGAGACTTGGTGAAATAGATTCGGCCGTCATGATTGAACCCTGAGATAGCAGAGAACACTGGGCGCAAACACTCCTCAAGATGATCAAACAGGGGCGCTGCTATGCGTGGTTCGTATGGCTAATTTTGTGGGAGAAAAGCGGGCTGAAGTGGGTTATGCAAACCCCATGTCTGCATCTGAAAAACAACGGGTTGTCGTCTTATCGGTCTTTGCCAGTCTCGGACTGACAATCACCAAATTCGCCGCCGGGCTTGCAACCGGTTCCCTTGGCATTTTATCGGAAGCTATTCACAGTTTGATCGATCTTGGCGCCACCATCATAACCTGGTTTGCCGTGCGCTGGAGCGACCAGCCGCCCGATGAAGAGCACCACTATGGCCACGCCAAGGCTGAAAGCGTTGCCGCCCTCGTTGAAACCGGCTTGCTGTTCATCACCACCGCATGGATTGTGTTTGAGGCGGTCAGGCGGCTTCTCGGCGGCCCGCAACATATTGACGTCACCTGGTGGGCCATATGCGTAATCGGGGGCTCCATTCTGGTTGATTTCAGCCGGGCGCGCGCCTTGAACAAGGTTGCACTTAAAACGTCGAGCGAGGCCCTTGAGGCGGATGCCCTGCACTTCAGTTCTGACATGTGGAGTTCTTTTGTTGTACTCCTCGGACTTTTCGCGGTCTGGCTTGGTTTCCCGTTGGCCGATGCAATCGCAGCCCTCATTGTTTCGTTCTTTGTGGCGCTGGCCGGCTGGCGCCTTGGCAAGCGTACGCTGGCCACGTTGCTTGATACGGCACCTGCGGGTGCCACAGCCGAACTTCGTTCGCTGATTGAACATACCAGCGGTGTGCTCCTCCTCAGTTCCCTGCGCCTGCGCCCGGCGGGACCCACCCTATTTACAAGTGTGGTTGTCGAGGTGCCGCGCACCATGCCAGTTGATGATATCGTCAAGCTGAAGGACACGCTGACCGAGAAGATCATACAGAAGTTTCCGAGTGCAGATGTAACGGTTACGGTGAATCCCGTGGCGCTTGACGATGAAACCGTGTTCCAGCGCGTGATGCTCATTGCCTCGCGCCGCAATCTGGCCATTCACCATCTCACGGTCCAGGACATAAAAGGCCGACTGGCAGTGAGCTTTGATTTGGAGGTAGACGGTCTTATGCCTTTGTTGGAAGCCCATGCGTATGCCACCCAACTTGAGGATGCCATACGCTCTGAACTTGGCCCGGGGGTTGAAGTGGAAAGCCATATTGAACCCCAGCCGGAGCGGCTCCTTACTGGGGGTGATGCCCCGGTAAAAACTGCCAAAGCCATCACTACCCTGCTCCTGGCTCTGGCCAAGAAACAGTCTCGCCTCAGTGACGTTCATAGCATCCGCATCCGGGAGAATGATCAGGGCCTGTTCGTTCATTATCATTGTCGTTTTGCACCTTCGGAATCGATCGACGATGTCCATACAATTGTGGACCAAATCGAAAATGGTTTGCAGGCGAAGTTTCCGACAATCCGCCGGGTCATTGCCCATGCGGAACCGATTGGCCGTGTGAGGCATGGCATCTGATGCGTGTCATCAGACCATCAGAATATCGCGTCATGCCATGGAAGAATGGGGGCGGCGTGACAACGGAAATATTTGCCAGCCCGCCTTCAGCGGACTTTGATTGGCGCGTGAGCATTGCAACGGTGAATGGGGATGGGCCCTTCTCGGTCTTCATTGGCTATGAGCGCCACATCATGACACTGGCTGGTGAAGGCATGAAGCTTGATGTCGAAGGGCGAGGCAGGTTTGATTTGGAGCCATTTAAACCTTTCGCTTTTGCAGGCGACGTACAGGTTTCGGGCTCTTTGCTGGGCGGGCCGGTACTGGACTTCAATCTGATGGTGCGCCGGGATTTTGGGCTGGGAACCCTTAGTGTCCTGGATTGCAATGCCGGTCTCGGGCTAGGGTCCGGACAGAGCCTTCATCTTGTTCACGTTCTCAAAGGTGAATGCGAGATTGGAGACGACCGCGTGCGCCCAAATGACAGTTTTTGGCTTGGAGCGGGAGAACATGTTTCCCTCTCTGCCCATGCAAAATTGGTCATTTGCGAGATCACCCCTCATGGGCAGCCTTGGCCGAGCGTCTGAGCTTTTCGATTTCGCCAGGAGGTATCTCCAGCTTATTGGCAATGGAGAATGCTTCACAGAAGGTGATTTCCAGAAGGCCCAAGAGGGTTTTGAGGCCTGCGGCCTTGGCCATGTCACGCAATTCAAGCAGCATATCGGCTATATACTGGGCCAATTCTTGCTATTCGGCGTTTTTTCAGGGTTCTTGCTATCAGTATCAGTCATAGAGGCCTCGCGTCTTCTATCTAGCCGATAGCTCAGCTCCCCAGCGCAAAGTGCACTATATGCGTGTTTTACATAAATATAATAAACCTTAAATTGTATATAGTTGAACCTTAGCAAATTTGCCTGGTGAAGTTCATAACTTGCGGTGGCGGAAAGATGCCTATATGAGGCCCTCCGTCTGAAAGTCAGGAAGTGGAATGACAGTCGTCGTCGTCGAATCGCCCGCCAAGGCGAAAACCATCAATAAATACCTGGGCCCGGATTTCACCGTTCTGGCGTCCTACGGCCATGTGCGCGACCTTCCCGCCAAGGATGGATCGGTTCGCCCAGATGAAGATTTCGCCATGTCCTGGGAGATAGACTCCAAGTCTTCCAAGCGCATGGCCGATATTGCGGATGCCTTGAAGGGTGAAGACCGGCTTGTCCTGGCAACTGACCCTGACCGCGAAGGCGAGGCCATTTCCTGGCATGTGCTGGAGATCTTGAAAAAAAAGGGCGCACTGAAGGACAAGAAAGTGCAGCGCGTGGTGTTCAACGCCATTACCAAACAATCGGTTCTAGAGGCCATGCAGCATCCAAGGGACGTGGATGGACCACTCGTTGATGCTTATCTGGCGCGGCGCGCCCTGGACTATTTGGTGGGCTTTACGCTGTCCCCGGTGCTGTGGCGGAAATTGCCGGGTTCACGCTCGGCGGGCCGGGTTCAATCGGTAGCTTTGCGCATTATTTGCGACCGTGAACTTGAGATTGAAGCTTTCAAGAGCCAGGAATATTGGACTATTGACGGCACCTTTACCACGCCACAGGGACAGGAATTTTCCGCGTCGCTGCAAGCCATTGCCGGGCAGAAGATCGGCAAACTCGATATCAAGGACGAAGCTTCAGCACGTGCGATTGAGCAGACCCTGAAGAATGCCCGGGTGTCCGTCGACAGCATTGAGAGCAAGCCTGCCAAGCGGCACCCCTACGCGCCATTCCGCACCTCCACCTTGCAACAGGAAGCCTCGCGTAAACTCGGTTTCTCCTCTGCCAAGACCATGCAAGTAGCCCAGCGCCTCTATGAAGGTGTGGATATTGATGGGGATACGGTTGGCCTTATCACCTACATGCGAACCGATGGCGTCGACATCGCTCCTGAAGGCATCGCCGCCGCACGCAATGCGATCCTCAAGAATTTCGGTGAACCCTACTTGCCTTCGGCACCCCGGCAATACACGACAAAGGCCAAGAATGCGCAAGAGGCCCATGAGGCCATCCGGCCTACGGAACTCAGCCGTTTGCCTTCAAGTGTGCGGAGTGCGCTCGATGGCGAACAGTTTGCCCTCTATGAGTTAATTTGGAAGCGCACCATCGCGAGCCAGATGGAAAGCGCCGAGTTCGAGCGTACCAGCGCCGATCTCGGTGCCAATGGCCAGGATGGCAAGCACTATACCTTCCGCGCCACAGGATCGGTTGTGAAGTTTGACGGATTCCTCAAAGTTTATCATGAGGACCTGGACGACGAGGAAGATGAGGATTCGCGCCGCCTGCCCGCCATGGCAAGAGGCGATGGCATCGGGGTCCGCAAGGTTTCCGCCGAGCAACACTTCACTGAACCGCCACCACGGTTTTCAGAAGCCTCCCTTATCAAGAAGTTGGAAGAACTTGGCATCGGCCGGCCGTCCACCTATGTCTCCGTACTTTCAACGATCCGGGACCGGGGCTATGTGCGCCTCGACAAGAAGCGGCTCATTCCGGAAGACAAGGGCCGCGTGGTGACCGCTTTCCTTGAATCCTTCTTCAGCAAGTATGTGGAGTATGGATTCACGGCAAATCTTGAAGAGCAGCTTGACCGCATCTCCAATGGGGAAATCGACTGGCGCGAAGTGTTGCGTGATTTCTGGAAAGATTTTTCGGCCCATGTCGGCGAGATCAAGGACCTGCGTGTCACCCATGTGCTGGATGCGCTGAATGAAATCCTCGCTCCCCATATCTTTCCCGCATCAGTTGATGGCAGCAATCCACGTAAATGCCCTTCCTGTGCCGACGGACAACTGTCGCTGAAGCTCGGCAAGTTTGGCTCCTTTGTAGGGTGTTCCAACTATCCGGAATGCAAGTTCACCCGGCAGATGACCGCCAATGGCGAGGCAGCTTCTGCCATTCCGCCTGAGGGCATTGAGCTTGGGGTTCATCCCGATACAGGTGAGAAGGTCACGCGGCGCCAAGGTCGTTTCGGCCCCTATTTGCAATTGGGGGAGGTTCCCGAAGGCAGCAAGGAAAAGCCGAAGCGCGCCTCAATTCCGCGCGCCTTTGATCCCGTTGATATTGACCTTGAAACGGCACTTAAGTTCTTGTCGCTGCCCCGCGAGATTGGCTTGCATCCGGAAACCCAGACGCCGATTGTCGCAAACTTTGGCCGCTTTGGGCCATTCATCCTGCACGACGGCACCTATGTGAATCTGGAATCGGCGGAAGAGGTTTTTACCCTTGGCATCAATCGCGCGGTGGACATGCTTGCCGCGAAACGGGCCAAGGGCTTCAGTCCTCGCGGGCGGGCGGCGGCATTGAAAGATTTGGGCGCGCACCCGGATGGCACAGGCAAAGTGCAGGTGTTCAATGGCAAGTATGGCGCCTATGTGAAACACGGCAAGATCAATGCGACGCTTCCCAAGGATAAAACACCCGAGACGGTGACACTGGATGAGGCCGTGACGCTGATTGCCGAGCGTGAAGCGACAGGTCCGGGCAAAAAGCCTGCGCGGAAAGTTGCCGCGAAAAAGACACCCGCCAAAAAGCTGGTTGCGAAGGAGACCACTGCAAAGAAACCTGCCAAGAAGGCTGCGAAGAAGGTTGCAGCTTAAGCTTCTATCGGTTCAGCCCTTTTAGAATCCGCTCTTTCAAGCTAAGGCGGACGGCATGATCAGGGCAAAAAAGTCGGCAAAGAAAGGGCTTCCAAGCGAAGCGGCCGTTTTGGAATTTATCCAGACGTCACCATCCGTGGTGGGAAAACGCGAAATTGCACGGGCCTTCGGACTGACGGGGGCGGATAAAATCGGCCTTAGGGCGCTGTTGCGCCAGCTTGAGCAATCCGGGAAACTGGCCAAGAGTCGGCGAAAACTGATTGATACATCCACCCTGCCCCCGGTGACGGTGATTGAGGTTACGGGCATTGACCGTCATGGCGAGACCTTTGGCGAGCCCGTGGAGTGGGACGAACGCATTGCCGGCAAGGCACCCCATGTGCTCATTGAGGTGCGCCCGGGTGAAGGCATTCGCCCGCCCGCCAAGGGCGACCGGGTGCTTGCCAAGATCGAGGCCACGCCGGATCAGCACTATCATTTCAGGGCCCGAGTTATTCGCGGGTTGTCGGACCGTTCAAAGCGCGTGTTGGGGGTTTATCGCCTGGTGAAGGGGCACGGAGCACGGCTCATTCCGGTTGACAAGAAAGCCCGCAATGAATTGCAGGTGCGTGTGGGCGATGAAAACGGCGCCCTTGAAGGGGAACTGGTTGAAGCGGAAATTCTGAAGGATCATGGCCGCGGACTGCCGCTCGCGCGGGTTCGCAACAGGCTGGGGGACATGAACGACCAGCGCAATATTTCGTTGATTGCCATTCATCACCACGCCATTCCAAATCAATTCTCCGAACGTGTATTGGCCGAAAGCGAAGCGCTGAAAACTTTCAATTCTGCCGGCCGCGTAGACCTCCGTAAGACTCCCTTGATTACCACTGATCCGCCCGATGCGAGGGATCACGACGATGCGGTGTGGGCAGCGCCTGATGATGACCCGGCAAACCCAGGCGGCTTTCAAACCATTGTGGCCATTGCCGATGTGGCAACCTATGTGAAGCCGGGTTCAGCGCTGGACAAGGAAGCACGCTTTCGGGGCAACTCGGTTTATTTTCCAGACCGTGTTGTTCCCATGTTGCCGGAGCGGATTTCCAACGATCTGTGTTCATTGCGCGAAAAGGAAGACCGCCCGGCCCTTGCCTGCTTCATGATTTTTGACAAGTCGGGCACGAAGAAGTCGCATCGCTTTGCGCGCGCCATCATTCGCTCGGCTGCCAAGCTTTCCTATGAGGAGGCGCAGGCGGCCATTGATGGTCGCACCAATTCGAAGACCGATGTCCTGCTTGAGGGTGTATTGAAACCTCTTTGGCTTGCCTATGGCGCCTTGATGAAAGCGCGGGCAAAGCGCGAGCCGCTGGAACTCGATTTGCCGGAGCGCAAGCTTGTTCTCGATGACAAGGGGATGGTGACGCGAGTCGTCACACCTTTGCGGTTGGATGCACACAAGCTGATCGAAGAATTCATGATCCAGGCCAATGCGGCGGCGGCAGAGGAACTTGAAGCAAAAAAAACGCCACAGCTCTACCGGGTTCATGAACCTCCTGCGGAAGAAAAGGTGCGGGCATTGTCGCAATTCCTGAAGACCGTGGATTTGTCCCTGCCCCTTGGCCAAGTGATGAGGCCAAAACATTTCAACCAATTGCTGAATGAGGTGAGGGGAAAGGACTACCAGAACCTCGTCAACGATGTGGTTCTGCGAACCCAGGCGCAGGCCAATTATTCCCCCATCAACAAGGGACATTTCGGCTTGGCGCTCAGGCGCTACAGTCACTTCACCTCGCCCATCCGGCGCTATGCGGATTTGATTGTGCATCGGGCATTGGTGAGCGCCTTGGGTTTTGGCGATGACGGCCTTTCGGCAGATGACATTTCGCGCCTCAGCGAAACGGCCGACATGATTTCAGATGCGGAGCGCCGCGCCATGGCGGCGGAGCGGGAGACTACGGATCGTTTGATCGCGGCGCATCTCGCTGGCCAAACGGGGGCGCATTTCAGAGGGCGGATCGGTGGCGTGGTGGGCGCCGGATTATTTATCAAGCTCAATGACACGGGGGCTGATGGGTTTGTTCCGGTATCGAGCCTGGGTTCGGATTATTTCGTGTATTCGGACGTGCAGCATTCCCTGATTGGCCAGCGTACCGGTGAAACTTTCCAACTTGGTGATCAGGTAGAAGTGAAATTACTTGAAGTGACTCCCGTTTCCGGAGGATTGCGATTCGAGATAGTTTCTGATGGCCGCCGGGGCAAGCCACCACCGCTACGCCATGGGCGCGCCATTCGCCTGAGCAAGCAAACGCCGAAATCACAGCGGAAGAGATAGGGTCTTGCGGCAAGCCGCCGCGCGGCGCGAGGCCCCCTTCTCTAACGGTCGATTGCCGCCCACTTTGCGTCCATGGAGCCTGGGCACATAAAGATTTCCGACCGGTCCTGGAAACAGGCCATGTGGCGCGGGGCTGGAGGAAAATGTCCGGCCTGCGGAAAGGGTGCCCTTTTCAAAAAATTCATGAAAGTGACCGATGCCTGTGCTTACTGCGGGGCAGCGCTGTACCATCAGCGCGCCGATGATGCGCCACCCTATTTCACCATTTTCATTGTCGGGCATATCCTCGTCCCCCTAGTCTTAATTGTGGAGCGTGTGTGGCAGCCGTCCTATCTCGTCCATGCCGCTCTTTGGCTGCCCATGACCCTCGGCTTGACATTTGCCCTGATGCCCATCGTAAAGGGAGCGGTTGTGGGCCTGCAATGGGCTCTCGGGATGCACGGTTTTGGTTTTGAAACACCAGGCGAAGAAGAAAGTCACGACCAGACCGCGTGATGCGGCAACGCTTATCCTTGTTCATTTTGATGGTCCTGCTCCACGCATCCTGATGGGCCAACGCCATGAAGCCCACGCCTTTATGCCGAACAAATTTGTCTTCCCCGGCGGACGATGTGAAACCGCCGACGGCCGTTTGCCAGTTGCGAACGAGGGGGCACCGGTCACCCTGCAAAAGCTCATGTTGCGCATGAGGCCAAAACCTAGCCACAGCAAAGCGCGTGGCTTGCTTGTTGCGGCGATCCGGGAAACCTATGAAGAAACGGGATTGCTGGTGGGGCGATCGAGCATCGACCAAGAACCTGACCTCACTGGTCTCATCTATTTCGCCAGGGCCATAACCCCTCCGGGGCGGAGCCGCCGTTTTGATTCCCGCTTTCTTGTGGCCGATGCCGGTGTGATTTCAAATCTTGACCAGCCTCACCCCCTCGAAACCGCTGAATTATTAAGCCTGAAGTGGGTGACGTTGGCTGAAACGCAGGAGCTCAATTTGCCCTCCATTACACGGGATATTTTGCGCCTGCTGCAGCCATTTCTGGAGCAAAAGCGGCTGCCGCCGGTGGATTGTCCCGTGTCGTTCCACTACAACCGTGGAAAGAACTGGCAGGTTGAAATGCTGTCTCACGGCGAAACTTGACTTTCGACCCGGGATAGGCTCTATCGCCCTCAAATTCCGTTCGGAGACGATTATGGCCAAAGGAAATGTTATCAAGATCAAGCTGGCGTCAACTGCTGACACCGGATATTTTTATGTGACCAAAAAGAATTCGCGCACCAAGACTGAGAAGTTCGCATTCAAGAAATATGATCCCGTGGCGCGCAAGCATGTGGAATTCAAGGAAACGAAGATCAAGTAATCTTCTCTTGCATTTCTTTTCCAAAGGCATCGCTCAGACGGTGCCTTTTTGGTTTCAGGAGAGCTGATCAGCAAGAAATGGTACCTGCCCGGGTTTACTCGGATCGAGTAGGCCACTCAACAATGGATTGACTAACAGTTGGCAGAATATAATTAAATCAATGATTTAACTGTTGTCAGTCAAAGCCAATTGCATAGAGGGCAATAGTGCCGTCGTCACGGCGAGGTAGATCATCACTGAGCTTCATACGCAATTTTTCATGCGACTCATCAGGGAGACTGACGCAATATCCCGGTGCTGGACCAGCCCCAAGTGTAAACGGACGCCAAAAATCATTGAAATCATCAAAATCGTAGGCATTTCAATCGCGGTGCATCCACTGATCGCAGACCGACATTCGAAACCAGCTCGGTGAGCCCAGTGGGTGTGCAAAATGGAAATCGTTTGCCTTCCGCAAAACCAGATGCGCCGGGATCAAGCGCGATCGCAGCATTTCGAAATGCCCCCATGAATCCCATCCCGCCACCGGGGTAGTCCCATACGTACAAGGCGACAGTACCAACAGATCGCACAACGCGCTTCATTTCAGAAAGCGCTTTTGGCATGTCCGGCACAAAATTCAGAACGAGGACAGACGCCACGATGTCTCTGCTCTGGTCGTCGAGAGGCAGTTTTTGCGCATCTCCGACTTCAAACTTCGCGCGTTCATCTCAAGAAACTGCACTGCTACCTTTTTGCTTCAACGCCCCATTTAGGCATGGTGGCTGTCGCCCTCACTCCACGCATCGTGTTTGGCATTTTCAATCATCTGCCCATGCCTCCCGTTGGGTAAGCCGCGTCTTCATCCTGACTTGAAGCAGCCGATGATGCATGACGGTGCAACCTGAACCAAAACCTGAACAGGACCAACTTATAAATGGGGTTATCGCGGGGAGCAGGTCAGTCGCTTCAAGCGAAATGCGGATAAACAAAAGCTCCTAAAAAGGTGGGCATCGCAGCGTCTCTTGACTGCGATGCCCACGGTCTCCCCCAATCGTTTTGGTTACGTCAGGACAAGGCCGGCTCAACTGATTTGCTACCACTCCAGCCGGTCTGTTCCCACATGGAGTTTGGCTGCAGCGTTTTCGCCGCTATCTTCTGCAGCGCGGTTTGAATGCGGCTTATGCTGCTCATCACTACAAACATCGCGAACCAAACCGCGAGCACGCAAATGGCGTAAACACCAAGTATGTTCCAAATTGGAGTCACGTAATTCAGCTCCGATGCCTTGCCAAGGACAAAGGGCACTGTCCATGAAACAACGGAAATGCTGCCGAGCAGCGTCAACACGCCTAGGTACTTGCGTGGCATATCGGCAAACAGGCGGCTGCCGATTGACCGACGCAAAATGGGCAATACATACTTGTGCACAAACACCCCATTGAGGGTCAACACCACGACAATTGCAATCTTTGCCCATAATTTCTGATTGGTCAGGTATTGCGGATGATCGATCAAGTTAATCCAGATCAGGGCACAGCCGCTAATCCATAGAATAGTTAATCCGGCCAATACGATGTGCGAAAGGAACTCAGACTGGTGAATGGTGTACGGGCTGACCGGGCGAATGACGCCGCGTGTAAAAATTGTGTAGTCAGCGAGGATTGCACCGCCTAGGCCCATGATGAGCCCGACCAGATGTGTAATTTTCAAAAGTGTAAGCAAAGTTAAAAAATGCACCAGCTCTATCTCCTATTGCGTTGCTGCGCGAAAAAATGCTGTTCAGCAAACAAACAATTTTGAATTGCGCCGTCCCAACGGTTTTTATTGCCCCCATCGTGGGGCAATGATTTTTTATGCGCATCAGGATGGGCGACAATGAGTTCATAAAAAGCCCATTGAGAGTTCATAAAAAGACGATTGAGTGGCGATGATTATCAGTATTTTGTAAGTTAATTTTAGAATCACCGGTCAATCCAGTCGCGCGTCCTGAAATATCGTCCAACCCACGGCAAGAACCAAGTGTTGCCCCTGTATCGAGAATGGTTGGGAAATTCCGGCCGGTCTAGAACTTGCGCAACTGACAGACTTGGCATTCGGCCAAATCTCGACACGGCAGACCATCATGGTGGACTTGCTAAGTATGGTACCGGCCCGGGTTTACTCGGATCGAGGAGGCCACTCAAAACCGTCCCGGACCGGCCTTTATCCCCTCGTCTCAGGAGATGCGGTGAACCTGATCCGTGGGGAAAACTGTTGAAAGGTGCTAGCGGAGCAGACGGGAGGTGCTGGTTCCTGCCCGCCCCGCTTGGAGTTCCACCCAGAACCTTGGAGATTTGCTTCCGGGCAGCGATAATTTCTATTAAATGTTTACAGGATTTAACCTGTTTTCTCCAGCGTAACCTGTGGTTAACGCAGGATTTCCCGGAAACAGGATGAAGCGTTAAGGTAAATGCTGCGGAATCAGTTAGATGGCGGTTCTTCTGAACCTTCGATTCCCTCGGGAAGATGCATTTCCAGCGGAATTTGCTCGTCCCCATCCAGGGGATCTTCGTCGGCTGACAGTTCATCGGCGCCACGCGGCAGTGGCATTTCAAAGTCTGGCGGCAGGTTGGCATCCAGGAGCCCCGCCCCCTTCAATTCCTGAAGTCCGGGGAGATCAGTCACTTCATTCAGGCTGAAGTGGCTGAGGAAAGAATCCGTCGTGCCATAGGTGACAGGCCGTCCGGGCGTGCGGCGGCGTCCCCGCATTTTTACCCAGCCTATTTCCATGAGAATGTCTAGGGTGCCCTTGGAAATGATGACGCCACGGATTTCTTCGATATCGGCGCGGGTGACGGGTTGGTGATAGGCGACGATGGCCAAGGTTTCGAGGGCTGCCCTGGAAAGCCGCTTTTGCTCAAATGTCTCGCGGCGCAAAACAAAACTGAGGTCCTCTGCGGTGCGAAGTGTCCAATGACCGGCGATTTGCACGAGGTTGACCCCCCGGTTTGCATAATTTGTCTGGAGGTCCGCAAGCAAAGCCAGCACGTCGGTGCCTTCCGGAAAAAAGCCTTGTAGCTTTTCGATTGCCACGGGCGCTTCAGCGGCAAACAGAATGGCTTCAATGATACGCAGGTGCTGGCTCCTGTCGGCACGCGGATGCAATCTCACCACGGCAGGCGAGGCCTCCAATTCATCGGCCTCTAGGGCGTTACTTGCATCAATGCTCATGTTTGCTTGTACCATAATCCTATCCCGAAAACATTAGGCGCGCCTGCGCATGTAGATTGGGCTAAAAGCATCTTCCTGGCGCAACTCTATAAGACCTTCACGAACCAATTCCAAACTCGCCGTAAAGCTCGATGCCTTCACTGAGCGGCGCAGCTCTGGCGGGGTCAAATAGTCCTCGAGCCAGCGATCAAAGGTGCCCCAGTCATCCATGGTCCCCACAAGCCTCTCCAGGGCCTCACGGGCTTCCTTGATCGACCAGGTGGCATGACGCTTGAGTATATAGGTCTGGTGGCGTGCCTTGCGCTGGCGGCGCTCCGCGTAGGCCTTCAGCAGGTCAATCAGGTTGTCGGCGTATTCACGCTGGGTTTCAACGATCAACGGCTCGGGGTTGCCTCGGCCAAAAACATCGCGGCCAAAGAGATTCCGCGCCATGAGCTTGGCTGCCGCGTCACGCATGGCCTGCAAGCGTTGCAGCCTGAAAGCCAGTTGTGCGGCCAGATCCGTAGCGGGCTCATCTTCTTCGCCCGGGGGCATGGGAATCAGCATGCGCGATTTGAGATAGGCAAGCCAGGCGGCCATCACCAAATAATCGGCGGCCACTTCAAGGCGCATTTTTCGTGCGTTATCAATGTAGGCCAGATATTGCTCAGCGAGTGCCAGAATTGAAATCTGGGCGAGATCAACCTTGTGATGGCGGGCCAGCTCCAGGAGCAGGTCGAGAGGACCTTCAAAGCCACCGACATCGACGATCAAAGCTTCATCGGAAGTCGCGCCAGAATCCTTGCGCAATGGCCCTTCGCCATCGGGCCATAATTCCTGCACCTTCATTTCGACCGGATCTGTCATTTTTGTTTCAAAGTTCTCTCCTTGGCATTTTCTCAAGCGCGCCAGTGATTCGCTTGATTGACCTTAGCTTATCCCCACTTTCAAGTGGAAACGACCAATTCCAGATCTTTGAGGGCCGCCTTCTTATCAAACGCCTGTGGTTTGCGGGCAGATTTGAGTGCCGACTTGGCCCGGCGCAGGGCCTTGCCCTTCAAATCACCGGCGGCGGCGGCTACTTCGCGCATTTCATCAAGTATGCCATTGCAATGCAACAGCATATCGCAGCCAGCCCTCAGGGCTTGGGCACATTTTTCCGTAAGCGTGCCTGAAAGGGCCTTCATGGAAAGATCATCAGTAATCAAAAGTCCGCGAAAACCAATCTTCTCGCGAATAATTGATTTGATGATTTTCTTTGACAGGGTCGCAGGCGAGTTTTTGTCAATCGCGGTATAAATAACATGGGCTGTCATTGCCATGGGTGCGTCGGCAAAGGCCGCGAAGGGTGGAAAATCGACACGCTCCAGTTCTTCCCGTTTGGCATTCACCACGGGCAAATTATGGTGGCTGTCAGCTTCAGAGCGACCATGGCCGGGAATATGCTTCATGACGGGAAGTACACCGCCATCCATAAGGCCCGCCGTGTGGGCCCTTGCTACGGCCATGACGTGCTCTATGTGAAGGCTGTAAGCCCGGTTGCCAATGACATCATGAGCCCCTGCCTGGGGAACATCCAGCACCGGAAGGCAATCGGCGGTAATTCCGATTTCAATCAAATCCTCAGCCATGAGGCGGCCCACGTGGCGCGCTGTGCGCAGGGCAGCGAGAGGGTTTTCGGCATAGAGATCGCCGAAGGCGCGCGCCGGGGGATATTTCCGCCAATAGTTTGAAGGTGGCCCCAGACGTTGAACCCGTCCTCCCTCCTGATCAATAAATACAGGAGCGTCCTTGCGGCCCACGGCTTCGCGGAAGGCGGATGTGAGTGCCTTGATCTGTGCAGGTGTTTCACAATTGCGCTTGAAAATAATAAGACCCCAAGGGTTTTGCTCATGAAAGAATGAGGCCTCGGACGAAGACAACTGCGGGCCTTCACATCCGCTTATAAAACTTCGAATTTTCATGCTAGCGATTTCTTGTACGCGCCTGATTTATTGCTTGCGAACAAGACAATCCCGTTCACCGGCAGCAACCAGTGAACTGCAAATCCTGGTGGCCTGTTCGCGCGATGAAAGCGGGCCTACCGCCAGACGGAACCTCGTGCTGCCACCCACTGTGGCGGGATTGACGGCAGAGGGAAGGCTGGCAAGAATGCCGGCGTGTTTCGCTTTCAGCCTGCCAAACTCAGCACTGGCTTCTGCTTCCGTTTTGAATGATGCGAGTTGAACAAAGTATCCGCTGCCAGCACCCGCAATTTGCGTTGGGGCTGCCTGCTGTTGAACTGGTGCAGGTTCTGGAAGAGCGGCAACCTGCTGTTCAGGCGCAGGGGAAGTGGGAATGGGTGTCACGGTTTGCGTTTCGGGTGCCTGATCATTGGTTCCCTTGAACAAACCAAGCAGTGTTTTTTTCTTTTTGACGACTGGGGCCGACGGGGCGGCAACTGGCTGATCTGTGACAAGAGGGGCGCTGGCGTTCTGGCCCGCATCCACTGAATCCGATGGAGGCACCAGAACAACGGGCTCAGAGCCCAATGCGGTGCTTGTTTCATCAGCCAATTTCGTTTTCTTTACAGCCTTTTTTGTGACCGCAGGCTCTGATTCGACGTTGACAATTTCTTCCTTGGCAGGCGCAGTGACTGCTGGCGGCGTGGCCTGCCCGGTAGTCGCCGCTGCCGCATTCTCACCCGGTACCGGAGCAATCTCGGCTTCCACGGCCAAGCCGGTAGAATTTGTCGTTGTCGCAGGAGAGGTCAAAGCCACCGCATTGTTTTTCGCAGGGGCGGAAAGCGAGCCTTGCGTGTCACCGCCGGCCCCTGGTGGCGGGGGCATTGGCAAAGGAAGTGCGTCACTACCTTCTGAAAACGAATCAAGTGACCCTGCGGGTTGGGGGATCTGCTCAGCATCACCCTGCTGCGCTTCCGGTTGAATGGGCGTTTCTTCGGTCGGGACCACCTGTCCGCCCAAAACTTCGTTATCGCCTATGATCCGGTCATAGATCTGCTTTTTCGAGGACGCGGAACCCGTGGTCGTTGGCTGTCCGTCCAAGGGCTGTTCAGGCGCAGACTTGGCCGACTGTTCAGGAGCTGCAACAACAGGCGCTGAATCAGTTGAGGTATTGGTTGCAACGGTTTTGACGTTGGTTTGGTAGTACCAGACCCCGGCACCGGCGGCACCGGCTGCCAGCATCAGGAACAGCAGGAGAAGCCAAGGTCCGCTCGAGCGCCGGCTACTTTCGCCATAGGCGCCCTCATTCTCACGGTAAGCCTGGTTGTAATCATTGGCACTGGCCCTGCGAGATGAACGCAAAGGTTGTGGCTCTTCGAAAATCTCGTCGCCATAGTCCTCGTCGTAGGCCGCCTGCCCTCGCAACGCACCCGGCCGTTGCAAGGTACGCTGCGGTGCTTCGTAACCTGCACCGGCGTAGCCAAGGTCGTCCTGGGGTCCCCGCCGGTAGGCATCCGGATTTACTCGGGCAGGCTGCAAGCGTGGCTCGCCTGCTGGCGGTTGTGACAGAGGCCCGTTAAAGCTCCGCTGGGGTTGCGACAGGGGCGGTGGCACATAGGCTGATGGCGAGTATCCGCGTGGCGGCTGTGGCCTATATTGGGGCTGGAAGCCCGAAGGCGCGCCTGCTGGCAGGCGGGGCTGCCCACCCAAGGGGGGGCGTGGCGGCGAAAGCTGCGGCTGTTGCGGCATGGGCCTTTGTGGCGAGCGACTTGGTGGCAAGGCACGGGGCTCACGGCCGAAATCTGCCTTGGCTTCGTCGTCAGCAAAACTGAACTTTGGTTTTTCCACAGGTGTTATCAGGGGCTTGACCGGGGCAACCGTGGGGGAACTCTCGGCCCTTTGTTTGGCAGCCGTTACCCGCTGTTCCGCCAATTTCTCGGCAGCCGCACGCTGGGACCGAAGCTTCTCAGCCAAAGCATCAGGCGCCTGCGGCGAACCATCCGCAGGAGACATCTGCTGTTGGGGTCTTGCAACCGGTGATGCTGGCGGGGGCCCGGACTTCATCGGCAACCGTGGCGCCATAGGCGCTGGTTTTGCCACGGGCTGAGCCCCACGTGCGACCGTGACGACCTCTTCCGGGGTTTCCGGTGTCTTGGAGAATTCTCCCGAAATACGCGGCATTTCTTTGCTGCCGATGCCTAAACGCTCGCGCCAGTTGCGCTTATCTGTGTCATTCGTGGAGTTTTGATCCATTACCCGCCATTTCCGTTGTTACATTTCTTCGACAGGGTTAACGCCCAGAATGCGAAGACCGTTCCCCAAAACATAGCGAATCACCCGTACAAAAGCGAGCCGCGTATCCGTTAATATTAACTCATTTTTAACAATAAATCTCAATTGCGGCGACTCTTTGCCTTTGTTCCAGAGGGAATGGAAGTCACTGGCCAGCTCATAAAGGTAAAATGAAATGCGATGCGGCTCATGGGCAAGCGCTGCGCCCTCCAACATTTTTGGATATTCTGCCAATCTTCTTACCACATGCCTCTCCGCTTCGTCGACCAATAATGAAAAATCTTGGTTAACGGGGGACCGGCCCAGCTCTGCTCCATTGCGCAAAACCGAGCACGCCCGCGCATGGGCATATTGCACGTAGAACACCGCGTTATCCTTCGATTGTTCCGTGACTTTGGCAAAGTCAAAATCAAGGGGCGCTTCGTTCTTGCGATAGAGCATCATGAAGCGGACGACATCCGCACCGACCTCATCCACAACTTCACGCAGTGTTACAAACTCACCGGACCGCTTCGACATCCGAACCGGTTCACCGTTGCGAAACAGTTTCACCAACTGGCAGAGCCTTACGATGACATCAACCTTGCCGGGGCCTGCAATGGCGGAGGCAACGGCTTCCAGCCTTTTGACATAGCCGCCATGATCGGCACCCAAGACATAAATCAATTCCTTGAAACCGCGCTGGATCTTGTTGCGGGTGTAGGCAACATCCGAGGCAAAGTAAGTGTACGAGCCATCCGACTTGAGCAGCGGCCTGTCGATATCATCACCAAATTCTGTGGTCCGAAAGAGGGTTTGTTCGCGGTCTTCCCAGCCTTCCGGCAGCTCGCCTTTTGGCGGCGGCAAGCGCCCTTCATATACCTGGCCCCGGTCGCGAAGGTCAGCCACAGTATCGCGAACCTCATCTGAATCATGCAGAGATTTTTCCGAGAAGAATATATCGTGATGAATTTTCAAACTGGCTAGATCGCTTTTGATCAAATCCATCATCATGGTGATGGATTTGTTCCGGGCGATGGGAAGCCATTGCTCCTCAGTCATCATTAGAAGTTTTTTCCCGTGCTCGGCGGCAAGCGCCTGTCCCACGGGTATTAAATATTCGCCAGGATAAAGACCTGATGGGATTTCACCAATATCCGTGCCCAAGGCTTCCTGGTAGCGCAGGAACGCCGACCGCGCGACCGTATCAACCTGGGCACCAGCGTCATTGATGTAGTATTCTTTGCTGACCTCATAGCCTGTCACCTTAAGCAGCGCTGCCAGCGCATCGCCAAACACGGCGCCACGACAATGGCCTACATGCAATGGGCCTGTCGGATTTGCAGAGACGTATTCAACATTTGTCTTGATGCCCTTGCCCAAATCTGAACAGCCATAGTCATCACCCTTTTCAAGAATTGCTTCCAAGATTTTCGGCCAGAGCGTTTCCTTGAGACGGAGGTTGATAAAACCCGGTCCTGCAACATCAGCAGCAAGAACATCGGCTTGCTTTGTTAGGCGCTTGGCCAAAGCCTCGGCCAAAACTCTTGGTGCCATGCCTGCCGCTTTGGCCACCACCATGGCCGCGTTGGTTGTCACATCGCCATGAGTGGCATCACGCGGAGGTTCGGCTGTTACCCGTGAAAGATCAAGATTGGACGGCATTTCGCCCGCAGCCATCATGGCCGAAAGCTCTTGTCTTGCGGCAGTTTGAAAGTGTGCAAAAAGGTTCATGTCATCATTCTAAGCAATTGAAATTGTATAATTTGCTGTCGAGATCACGATCACTTCAGGCCGATCAGGCCTGAAGTGATAAACGTGATCGTCGTTTATAGTCTGGCGCGTGATCGGACGGAAAACCGCATTCCACTTTTCCTGATCACGCGCTAGCGGAAAAGCGGGTCGAGGTCAAACAAACGCTTATGCTGATCCAGTGCAAACCGGTCGGTCATGCCGGAGAGAAAGTCACAGACTTGGCGGGCGTAGTGGCTGCGATCAGTTACAGGCCCATGGTCGCGCCAGTCCTCTGGCAAGAGCGAGGCATCGTTCATGTAGGCTTCGAACAAATCGCGGATAACACGTTGGGCCCGGTCCATGATTTCAAGTACGCGCTCATGGCGATACATTCGCAACGACAGAAAGGCCTGCAGCACGCGATTGTTTTCGGCCATCTGTGCCCCAAACTGGACCATAGCCCGCTTCTGAGCGCGCACGTCATCACTTGATTTCACGTTGGCCTCGGTGCAATTCTTTTTCGTCTGTGCCACGACATCGGCAACCATTCCCGAAATCACGCGGCGTACTGTCTCATGAATGATACGCGACCTTTCCAAGCCGGGGTAAAGTTTAAGGACGTTGGACAGCGCCTCGCCCACCAGCGGCACATCGCCAAGATCGATAATATCGAAAAGTTTGGCCCGGAGCCCATCATCTATGTCATGGGCATTGTAGGCGATGTCATCGGCGATGGCTGCAACTTGCGCCTCAATTGAGGCAAAACTTGCAAGCTTGAGATCGTGCGCTTCAGCATATTCGATAATGGCCTGTGGCAAGCCGCTTTCCTTGAAATGGCCAAGGGAGTGCCCGCGGGAATCAATCAACGGTCCATTGTGCTTGACCAGTCCCTCAAGAGTTTCCCATGTCAGGTTGAGACCATCAAAATTGGCGTATTTCCGTTCCAGCCTGGTGACGATGCGAAGCGACTGGGCGTTGTGATCGAAGCCGCCAAAGGGAGTCATGAGCTTATCGAGCTCCCGCTCGCCGGCATGGCCAAACGGCGTATGGCCGAGATCATGGGCCAGAGCCAAAGCTTCGGTGAGATCCTCATCCAAACCAAGGGCACGGGCAACGGACCTTCCAACCTGGGCAACTTCGATGGAGTGAGTTAGCCGGGTTCGGTAGTGATCGCCTTCATGATAGACAAAAACCTGGGTCTTGTGCTTCAAACGCCGGAAGGCGGAGGAGTGAATGACACGGTCCCGGTCACGTTCGAAAGGCGAGCGCGGCGGGCTCTCGGCTTCAGGAAACAGCCGTCCCCTGCTCTCCTCCGGTTTGGCCGCATAGCTTGCCGTATGACGTTTCATTTTTCTGCACCATTGACAATTCCGTGCCCAAGACCGACATAAATGCCTATGGAAAGCACTGTAAACATTAC
>CAZAMS010000364.1:0-4914 GCA_964486305.1 uncultured Aestuariivirga sp. | reverse complement strand
TCAGCAGCACGCGCGCGATGCCGAGTTCGCCATTGTTGAGGAAGGGGTAGGGATAGAAGCCGGAATAGGCGCCGTGGATGAAGGTCCACACGAGATAGACGATCGGATAGGCAAGCCAGGCAAGCGTGTCTTTCGGTTTCAGGGTTTCCTTGGGAACCAGAAACAGCCAGTCAATCACGAACAGCACCGGCATGACATAGTGCAGGATCACGTCGGCCACCAAATCCCAGCCCTCTAATTTCGTCAGATGGCGAAGGATAAAGTAGACAACACCCATGACGATGATGATGTAGGCCGTTATTGCAGTTCTGACTGTAGGTCTTGAAAAAAATTGCCCAAGAGCGGATTGCGGCGCGATGATGGGCAGGGTGAGTGCCAGGGCCGCCATAATGTTGGTGATAATGGTGTTAAAGCTAAAAAAGTTGATGGTGCGCGCGAATGGGCCGGTGTCGAAATCGCCGGCCATGACCAAGCCGTATTGGAGTGCCAGCGCAAACCAGCCCAGAAGCCCCGCCGCGCTCCGGAACACTATTGCCATTGCGACCCAAATTATCATTGCACCAGCCTGATTAGCATAACATGGCAGCCATGAAATTGTAATCTGATTTGCAATACAATCTTCGCGTTAGCACTTTTTTGTGGTATGGAAGTAATGCTTGGTCACGAAAAAACTGGCCAGTAGACCCGGCCTATGGTCCTACCAACTATCTCTCCAGATGTTTCTAGGACCATAGTATTGTCGGGGCCAAGAATCTCGCGCGGCCTTGCTGCCTGTGATTTCAGCGAATGATTTTTTTATCTGCTGGCGTTCTTCCGCTGTCCATTGCTCAGGCTTGTCGCCATGGGCGGCGGCACCATGGAGTTCAATGTGTTTCCACAGTTCGGCCTCGGTCTCGGCCTTGAACGATGCCGGACAGGCTTCCATTCCAGGTTAATCCGCGCAGCTATATGAGTAAGGCATGTAACACCTCCCTGCTTGCCTTTTTAGCAAGCGCTTGGGTGGCGCACTTGTCAATGTACGGCTACTTGGTCGTCAGATTGTAATAGATCACGTCGGAACTTGATCCCATGACGAAGTTCTTCACATTGGACCTTCTGGCCAGCTGTTTCGTCTCCTGGAACATGATGATGAAGGGGCCTTCCTCCATCACCTTGCGCTGCAAATCCTTGTACATCTGCTCGCGCTTGGCCGGGTCGCGTTCACGCACGGCGGCATCGGTCATCTTGCTGATTTCCGGAATGTCCCAGCTGTTGCGCCAGGCCAGCGGTTTCGACTTAGCGCCATCTGAATTATCCGGGTTGCGGGCGAAGGAGTCCGCATTGGTGTGCGGGTCCATGTAGTCGGGCCCCCAGTTGACCAAAAGCATCTGATGTTGCCTCGCGCGGTATTTAGTCAAAACCTTGTTTTGCTCACTCAGCACAATGGTGACCTTGATGCCACCCTGCGCCATGGTTGACTGGATGGATCTTGCGATGTTGGAGAAAGGCGAGGAGTTGGGGGAATCGAGAGTTACCTCAAAGCCGTTGGCAAAACCTGCTCCGGCAAGCAACGCCTTGGCCTTGGCGGGATTGAAGGTGTAGGCATTCTCATCAAGCGAGGCCCAGAGGCCCGAGGGCCAGAAGGTCTGGTGAACCTTTTTCTTGCCGTCGAGGAACGAGTTCACCATGCCGTCATAGTCCACCAGATAGTGCATGGCCTGGCGCACCTTGAGATTCTGGAACGGGGCGGTTTTCAAATTGAGGCCCACATAATAGAGGCTCTCCTGCGGCACCGTCACTATCTCCACACCCAGGTTGTCGGCGACACCCGCAATCTGATTGGGTGCAATGTCGCGGGCGATGTCGACGTCGCCCCGCAGAATAAGCTGGCGCTGTGCAGCTGGTTCGGCGACGTGAAGAATAACCACCCGCTGCAAGGCGGCAACACCGCCGCGATAGGTCGGGTTGGCTACCAGCACAACACTTGCGTTGGCTTTCCAGCTTCGCAACGTATAGGCCCCGGAGCCGGCGGAGTTGGTCCTGAGCCAGCCGTAGCCCATGTCGTCGGCCTGCTCGTGTTCCATCACCGTCGTCATGTCCACGACCGAGCCCACGACTGACGACATCAGGCTGAGTACAAGTGAGGGCGAGAAGTCTTCAGTGATCGTGAACTGGAATGTCATGTCATCGATGACTTTCACCAGCCCATCAACATTGTCCTTGGTCCAGCCGAGCTGGCCAATGAGGAAGGCGGGTGTCTTGTCGAGTTTTATGACGCGCCGGAGAGAGAAAACGGCATCTGCCGCGGTCAACGGATTGCCGGAGGCGAATTTCTGTCCCGGCCTGATTTTGAAGGTAAAGGTCTTGCCGTCGTCGCTCAGGGTGTAGCTTTCAGCGGCGCCGGGCACGAGCTTGGTTATATCGGTGGGTTCAAACCGCATAATCCGGTCATAGATATTGGCGATTATCTCAATCCCGGTGAACTCATAGGCTTCGGCGGGGTCGAAGGTAATGATATCGTCGATATTCTTCGAAATGACCAAAGTATCGGCAGGCGTTGCTGCCATGGTGCTCGGCGCAAGCAAAAGGACCAAGCACGCAAACACCGCGTGTCTTAACTGGTTTAACATCCGGTTCGCCCCAATTCTCGTTCACGACAGGCTGAAAAGTCGCGATGACCCGTCCTGAAGTGATTTCTAATCACACCCTATTTTCACGACAAGAGCAAGTTGGCGGCAGCGTTTGGGCGTTAGAAAGTTCAATTGGAATTGGGGCGGGGATCGGGTTCAGGTGCCGCAAAATGCGGCATTTCTGCTGGGGCGAGGTATTGTCAGGGGCCGGCGCGGCATAGCGGGTTTTTATTGATTACGATGGTATGTACTGTCTTGAGAACGGGTGAGGCCGATGTCACGCAGATCGTGGTCGTTCATTTTTGAAAGAATACGCCTGTCGCGGGAGCGCTCTCTTTGCTGCCGGAAATAGGCGGCGGCAGCTGACCAGACCTGGTTAACCTGCAGGTGTGGCTTTGCGGCAACAGCATTGAGTTTCAACAACATGGGACACCTCCATTGGCAGTCAATCTATCATGGTGCTTTGTCAGCCGGTGTCAGGAGCCTGGGACGCATCCGTCGGCCGTTATGCCGCTATTTTTTACCATGATCCAAGGTGGGGCAAATAATCGTAAAAATTTACTGGGATAGGAACCAAACTCTTGGCTCAGCCTGATCAAACTGTAGGCGTTGATCGCATTGAGATTGCCCGGCGCCGGATCATCGCCGCAGTCTACGGGCTACTGTGCCATGGCCTGTTCTTGGCGGGCGTCGGCATGATGATTTTCCAGATGTATTTCGGCATGAGCCGATGTTTCGGCGCACTGGAAGCGCCTTTGAGCTGGCTTGCCAATGCAGCGCTTCTGCTGCAATTCCCGATTGCCCATTCGTTCCTGCTTTCCACCCCTGGCCGGCGCTTGCTGATACGTCTCGCGCCTCGTGCCTTCAGCGCTGAACTTTCGGCAACGACCTATGTCATCGTTGCTTCAGCACAAGTTCTTGTCCTCTTTAGTTTCTGGACGCCAAGTGGAGTGATCCTGTGGCAAGCGCAGGGCGCGCTGTTGTGGATACTCACCTCGCTCTATGCCGCAAGCTGGCTCCTGCTTGGCAAAGCCATATTTGATGCGGGCATCACCCTGCAAACGGGCTCACTTGGCTGGTGGGCGGTTTTCTGGAATGTGAAGCCAAGCTATCCCGGCATGCCGACGCGGGGGTTGTTCAGGCTGTGCCGTCAACCGATCTATTTGGCTTTCACCTGCACAGTCTGGACTGTGCCCGCCTGGACTCCGGACCAGTTGTTCATCGCCGGCGGACTTACGGCCTACTGCATCATCGGCCCATTGTTCAAGGAGGCGCGCTTCACGCGTCGTTTCGGCCAATCATTTGCCGATTATCAGAAAATCCGGCCCTATTGGCTGCCAACTTCCCGCCCTTTGCTGCGCCCAGTGAAGCGGAACGACCTCTCGATCTACGACACTCATGCTGAGCACTGGTGGGACGGGTCGCAGCGCTGGCTGCGCACGCTGCAAAATCTGGTTCCAGCGCGCCTCAAGCACTTTGACCGGGTTGCGAATTGGAAGGGCAAGAACGTGCTTGATCTCGGCTGTGGCGGTGGCTTCATGTCAGAAGCTCTAGCACTCAGGGGCGCAACCGTGATCGGCATCGATCCCGCCGAAAAAGCCATCGCCATTGCGCAGCGCCACGCGACACACCAGAAACTTTCCATACGTTATCTCGTTGGCACCGGCGAAAGACTGCCGGTGGCTGGCGGGAGCATCGACTATGTGGTTTGTGTCGACGTGCTCGAACATGTTGTCGATCTTGAGCAGGTCATAGGTGAAGTCCGCCGTGTGCTTCGGCCCGGAGGAATGTTTCTTTTTGACACGATCAACCGAACCTGGCTCGCGGCCTTTGTGGTAGTTTTTTTCGGCGAACGCATTTTCAGGATTCTGCCAGTTGGGACCCATGATCCCGCCAAATTCATCAAGCCTGCAGAGCTCGCAACAATGCTGGCAGCGCGCGGCTTCATAGTATCTGATTTTGCCGGCCTGGGCCCCCGGGGCTTGAACAGCAGGCTGGATTTCGTGTTTGGAGTGCTGCCGTCAACTTCCATCATGTACATGGGCCATGCCAAGCTGGATTCAAATTGAGACTTCATCCTCGTTTCCTTCATCCCGGTTCTGGTGTATTGGCGCTTCCCATGCAGGACGGCAGTGATATTTCCAATCGGCCCGAGCGGCAGCGCTGGGGCCAGCGCGGCACGGCGGGTGCGCTGTTTGCGGGCAAGCTCGCCTTTGAAAATGTGTCCTGCAGCATTGGTTCCACGGAGATTTTGAAGAACCTGAGCTCTGAATTGCAAGCGGGTGAAATTGCCTGCCTGCTGGGC
>CAZAMS010000363.1:0-4560 GCA_964486305.1 uncultured Aestuariivirga sp. | reverse complement strand
TCTGCAATTTGATATCGACGGCTTCCGGGTGAAGGGCCTGCCGGAGAAATTCAAGTCGATGAAAGAAATCGCTTGGGCGGCCTACCATTCCGTTCCTCCCGGAATGGAGCCCGGATTGGAAGCGGTGAGCTATTATGATCCGCCGAACATGACCTATCCGTTCGGCGCCTATTTCTGCGTGATGGATATAGATGTTGATACGGGCGTTTATAAGGTCCGGCGCTTTTACGCGCTTGACGATTGCGGCACACGCATCAACCCGATGATCATTGAAGGCCAGGTCCACGGCGGCCTCACGGAAGCCTTCGCCATCGCCATGGGCCAGGAAATTCGTTACGATGCGGGCGGCAACGTGCTCACCGGTTCGTTCATGGACTTCTTCATGCCCACTGCAGTTGAAACACCCCACTGGGAAACCGACCACACGGTAACGCCGTCGCCGCATCACCCCATTGGCGCCAAGGGCGTTGGTGAAAGTCCAAACGTCGGGGGCGTACCGGCATTTTCAAATGCCGTAAATGACGCCTTCGGCTTCCTCGGCTCAAAGCACATCCAGATGCCCCATGACTATTGGCGCAATTGGGAAGTGGCCAAGTCATTGGGCGTGGTGAAGTAAGGTGTTGAAGGAGTTCAGCCGGACTCGAAGTTGCGTCCGGCTGGAATGACCGCCATGACCATGAACCTGCCCGAACTCAGCCTTAAACTCGCGGACGCTGGTTATGTCGCTGATCGCGAACTTGCCATGGCATTGCATCTCATGGGGCTGCTGCAGCGGCCGCTTCTGCTTGAAGGCGAAGCCGGCGTTGGAAAAACGGAAGTGGCCAAGGCGCTGGCGGATGTTCATGGCACCGCACTCATCCGCTTGCAATGTTACGAAGGCCTTGACCGCGCCGAGGCCCTATACGAATGGAATTACCAGCGTCAGCTCCTCACCATTCAGGCGCGAACTGCCTCAGGAAACAGTATCAGCGAGGATGATATTTTTTCTGAACGCTTCCTGCTCGAACGCCCGCTGCTGCAAGCCATAAGGCAGGAGCGGCCTCCGGTTCTGCTCATCGATGAAATTGATCGCGCCGACGAAGAGTTCGAAGCATTTCTTCTGGAACTGCTCTCGGACTTTCAGGTTACCATTCCGGAGCTCGGCACCATAAAGGCCCGCAGCATTCCGCATGTTGTGTTGACCTCTAACGGCACCCGCGAAATATCCGACGCATTGCGCAGGCGTTGCCTCTATCACTATGTCGATTACCCCAATGTGGACCGCGAAGCCGCAATCCTGCTGCGCAGGCTTCCCAACATTGGGGCGTCTTTCGCCTTGCAAATTGCCCGCGTCCTGGAAAAAATCCGCAAGGAGGATTTGCGCAAGGTGCCGGGTGTCGCTGAAACACTGGATTGGGCCGCAGCCCTGATTGGGCTGGACATCAAAGACCTGCACAGCAATCCTGAAAGCGTTTTTGACACCATGATGTGCCTGCTCAAAACCCAGGAAGACAGAGCGCGTTTTACCCGCGGAGTAGCCGAACGCCTGTTGGGGAAAGTCGCATGACCTGCTGCATGCCGCCACCTGAACCCGGCAGTCTTGATCCCCTCCGGGATGCAATTCTCGGCCGGATATCTGCATTTGCAATGTTGCTCCGCAATCATGGTTTTATCATCGGCCTCGGGGAAAATACCGATGCTGCCAGGCTCGCAGGCGAACTTGCCATTGAGCGGCCAGCTACCCAACGCGCCGCTTTCAAAGCGCTGTTCTGCTCGCGTGCATCGGACTGGAGGCAATTCGATGAACTCTTCGATTCCTACTGGTTGGGCCGGGGCATGAAGAAGTTGCTGAAAGTGGGTGGCTCGGTGGCCACGTCAACCCGACCCAGTCTTTCAACGCCAACTGAAAAGGGCAGCAACCAGAATGGTTCGAGCGAGTTAAGCGATCAGGTTTCCAATCCATCGGGTGTTGAAACTGAAGAAGGCTCCACCGCAAAAAGCGAAGGTGCATCGCGCACCGAGATTACAAGTTCAACCGACTTTCGCAAAATTGCCGATCCGCGCGAGCTTGAAAAAGCCAATGCCGCGGCAGAACGCTTCGCAAGAGCCATGCGCGCAAGGCTGACGCGGCGTGAGCGCGCCCGCAACAGAGGCAGGCGCATTGATTTACGCGCCACCATTCGCCGCAATATCGGCGTAGGCGGAACGCCAATAGATCTTCGCTTTCGCCAGCGCAAACCAAAGCCCCTGCGCCTGATCGTGCTGCTCGATGCCTCGGGCTCCATGCAAATGTACACTGCCGTGTTCATCCGCTTCATTCACGGCATTCTCGATAACTTCCGTGAAGCCGAAGCTTTCGTTTTCCACACGCGGCTGGCGCATATTTCATCTGCCATGAAAGAGAAGAACGCGACGCGCGCGCTGGAGCGCATGTCTCTCATGACTCAGGGCGTGGGCGGTGGAACCAGGATTGGTGAAAGCCTTGCAACTTTCAATAAGTGGCATGCCAGGCGCGTCTTGAATTCGCGCAGCTGCGTGATGATCCTGTCCGACGGCTATGACACCGGAGCGCCAGAATTTCTCGCCTCGGAACTCAAGCGGCTGCGCCACCGCTGCCGCCGCATAGCTTGGCTCAATCCGATGATGGGATGGGATGGTTACCGCCCCGATGCAAAGGCCATGCAGGCGGCGCTCCCCTATCTCGACCTGTTTGCCCCTGCCCATAATCTGGAAAGCCTCGAAGCGCTTGAACCCTACCTGGCGCGATTGTGACGGAGTGAAAACCATGGCCGCTAAAACCGACGTAATGGATATGGTCTCGGAGCTGAAACAGCGGGGTGAAGCCTTTGTGGTGGCAACGGTCGTGCGCACGGTTGCCGTGACCGCTGCCAAGGCTGGAGCCAAGGCGGTGATCACGCCCGATGGTACAGTTCTTGGCGGCTGGATTGGCGGCGGCTGCGCCCGGGGGGCCGTTTTGAAAGCCGCCCAGGATGTGTTCAGGGACGGTGAAGCGCGGCTCATTTCCGTGCAGCCCCCCACCGAGCTTGAAGCGCTGGGTGTCACTCCAGGTCAAAGCCTGCAAGGTGTGCGCTTTGCCAAGAACATGTGCCCCAGCCAAGGCACCATGGATATTTTTGTGGAGGCTGTCATGCCCCGACCTAACCTGGTGATTTGCGGCTCGAGTCCAGTTGCTGTGGCGCTGGCGCGGCTTGCTGCTGTTATGGGTTATGCCGTCACAACAGTGGCCCCCCAGCCTGAACAAGAAGTTTTCGAGACAGCCGATGCCCGCATCGAAGGATATGCCTTGCCTGTTTCTGAAACAGCACAACGCTTCGTCATCGTATCCACGCAAGGAAAGGGCGACGAAGCAGCGCTTCGCGCCATCCTTGATATTGACGCGGATTACAAAGCCTTCGTCGGCAGCCGCCGCAAGATGGCATCTATTCGTGAGAAGTTCATCGCACAGGGCGTATCGGCGGAAGCCTTCGACTTCATCAAGGCCCCGGCAGGAATTGATATCGGTGCCATCTCGCCGGAAGAAATAGCGCTTTCCATTATTGCCGAAGTCACCGCGCTGCGCCGCAAAAAAACCAGAACGAGATAAAAGGGAAAACGACTCGATGAAAATGTCTGGCAGCCAAGTCATTCAGGCCCCCCGCAAGACCGTATGGCTCGGGTTGAATGATCCCAAAATATTGCAGCAATGCACCCCGGGTTGCGAGACTATCAAGGCCGCATCGCCTACGGAAATGAGCGCCAAAGTCGTGCTCAAAGTGGGCCCGGTGAAAGCCACGTTTACGGGTGAAGTGATCCTGACTGACATCAAAGCTCCCGAGCGCTACCGGATTTCTGGGAAAGGCCAAGGAGGTCTGGCTGGTTTTGCAACAGGAGGCGCCACCGTAAAACTCACCGAGAATGGCTCACTTGAAACGCTGATGGACTATGATGTTGACGCGCAAATCGGCGGCAAGCTTGCCATGCTCGGATCGCGCCTGATTGACTCAACCGCCAAGTCACTGGCCGGACAATTTTTCACAAAATCTGCGAGCATGATGATGAAGCGAGCTCAATCCTCTGCTTCGGTGCCAAAAGCTAAAGCGACGAAGAAACCCGCCTCATCTGCGAAAGCTAAAAAGCCGGCAGCAAAGAAACCAGCAACCAGAAAAGCCATCACCAAGAAGAAAGTATCCGAAAAATCGCGAAAATCTTGATGGCAGCGGCATTTCAAGCGAACTGGGATGAACCTTTACTCAGGGCCTAAAGTGAGATTGCACGGGGCCCCTTGGAACTTCCGCATTTGGTCGAGGCTGTGTGAAAACGTCAGAGAACGGATCAAATTATGATTAAAGCCAAGCTGCCCTAATTTCAGCTTCAATGAAATCAATGCTTTAGCGAATTGCAATTTTCTGAAATCAGGTAGCTTTGCCCCAAATTTCGATCTGAATAACGTTTTCACACAGCCTCGGTCAAAGTGAGACGAACGGTGGCTGTCACGTCATGTCTGTTGTGCGTCTGTTTGCAGACAAGTTTTCTCAGATAGCGGACATCGCCGATTTGATGTCGACTATGTTTTGATAAGCA
>CAZAMS010000362.1:0-2981 GCA_964486305.1 uncultured Aestuariivirga sp. | reverse complement strand
GTCGGCGGGGCTGCGGCCCGCAGCAACATTGATCAGGGTGAGTGCCAATTCCGGCCAGGATTTCATGACTTCATTACCGTGATCGCGGCCTCCAGCAGGGCTTGTGATCCCGCACAGATGACATTGCCGCCTTCGGCGGGAATGCTGCCATTCCAGCTTCCTACGGCCCCGCCAGCACCTTCAATGATGGGAATGAGAGCACCGATGTCATAGGGCTGAAGGCCAGCATCCAAGGCAATGTCGAGGTGACCTGCGGCAAGAACTGAATAGAAATAGGCGTCGCCGCCATAACGCATGAGCTTTACCGCCTTGCGCAAGTTCTGAAAAGCGAGCTGGTCGGGCTCGCTGCGGTAAAGTTCCGGTGCTGTTGTGCCAGCGACGGCATCGGCCAGCTTCACTTCTTTCCGCGTGCGAATGGGCCCAATGGTGCCGCGATAATTGTTCCAGGTGCCCTCGGGGTTGCCATAGAAGAGATCACCCACAAAAGGCTGGTTCATGACGCCGATCACCGGCTTTCCCTCAGTGTACAGGGCAATGAGGGTCGCCCAGGTGGGCATGCCGCAGACAAAGGAGCGGGTTCCATCAATGGGGTCGAGCACCCAGGTGAAGCCGGATTTCCCGGGCTTGATGCCATATTCCTCGCCATTGATGCCGTGGTCGGGAAAGCGTTCCTCAATCATCTTGCGGATGATTCGCTCACCGGCGCGGTCGCCTTCGGTGACGGGGTCCCAATCGACATGGGGCTTCACTTCAATCGTGGTATTTCGCCTGAAATAGGGGAGGATTTCGGCTTCCGAGGCCCGCGCCAGGCTTACTGCGAAGTTTGTCAGCTCGGTCCAGTCCATATTCCCCAATTCCCTTGTGCCCCAGTCCTATAGGAGAGCTGCCCCTAGATCACGATGATTTTGGATTGAATCAATCCAAAATCATGAACGTGATCGAAATCAATAATCTGGAGCATGATGTTATCGCCAAAGTCATGCAACCCCGGATCAAGTCCGGGGCAGGCCTTTGGCGCATCATGCTCCAGAGCAAATCCCGGCGAAGTTGCATGACCCCGGATCTCGTCCGGGGCAAGCTTTCGCCGACAAGAATTTGCTCCAACATATTGATTTGGCGCGATTCCTATTCGGCAAGGTGATTCCACCTTGAATGGCAAGCGCGCTAGCTCACGCCATGGGGTTAAAACACGAGATTGTTGCGGCGCACAATCGCTCCCGTGGGCTATGCAAACCGTGCATGGCCATCTCAGCAAAGACGGCCAGCATTCGTATATTTATATAAAATTGTCTTGTTTCAAACAGTTAACTATTTTCTACAGCACTGACAGGTGTTGCAAATATGTGCACGCGTAAAGTTATTTTGGCGATAGGCTTGAAACGAATTTGCTGCGGTGCCATATCGGATGGGCAAGACCAAGGCATTTGCCTTCTCTTGCAGCCCTTCTTGGGCGTTTCCTCCCTAGACTTGGGCCGGTCACTTTAGTGTATCGGCCCTTTTTTTATTCGGCCGCCTGTTTTTGCGGGTTGGCGAATTCAACGAGGGCGGCCAGCAGGGTCTTTATTGTTTTGGCCAAAGCTGCCTGAAGGGGCACGAAATTGCAGTTCTTTTCGAAGCGCAGTTCATCCATGTAGAGGCTGCGGTTGATTTCAATCTGCAAGGCATTGCGCCCCAGAGTAGGCGAGCCGTAGTTCTGGGTGATGAAGCCACCGGCATAGGGCTTGTTGCGCACCACCCGCAACCCTTGCGCGCGCAACAGGTCTTCCACAAAGCTGGTGATTTCCGCAGGACACGAGGCCTCATAGCGATCGCCGATCACGACATCCACTGACGTCTGGTGCGGCGGGGAGATGAAGTTTGTGGCGTTGGACGGCATGGAATGGCAATCCATCAACAGCACAGTGCCAATATTACCGAGAACCTCATCGAGAAGCGCGTTCAGTGTGCGGTGGTAGGGACGATAGATGGTTTCAACACGCTCCAGTGCATCATTGAGGCTCAGCCGTTCACGGTAGATTTCTTCGCCTTCGGCGACAAGCCTGGGGATGGTGCCAAGGCCGCCCGCCACGCGTGGCGAACTGGTATTCATGTAGCCCGGCAGTTCGCAGGCGAACATGCGGGGATCAAACTCATAGGCTTCGCGGTTCAGGTCGATATAGGCGCGGGGCACGAGGGCGCGCAGCAGCGGTGCGCCGTGGTCCACGCAGCTCATGAATAGTTCATCGATGTAGCAGTCTTCCGATTTCCTGAGGGCAGCGTGGGAAAGCCTGGTCATGCGCAGAAGTTCGGCGGAATAGCTTCTGCCACTATGGGGCGAATTGAAAACAGCAGGCGCCGTCCATGCGCTGGGCGCCAGGATCTCAAAAAATGATGCGGACCCGTTATCTGCCATAATTCAGGCCATTATTGACTAGAGAACACAAACTGTCCACACTTCATATCCTGTTTACCTAACACCTGTTAAGTGCGTGGCTCAGCTGGAATGATGGTTCACAAATAGGCAGGCCGCGATAAGATGCAAACTAACACCATGGCAAAGATCATTCTGGCAGAAGACGATGACGACATGCGGCGTTTCCTTGTAAAAGCGCTGGAGAAGGCTGGCCACCATGTTACGGCCTTTGGCGAGGGGGCAAGCGCATTCGAGGAAATCAAGCAGACCACATTTGATTTGCTGCTGACCGATATTGTGATGCCGGAGATGGATGGAATTGAGCTGGCGCGGCGCGCTGCCGAACTCGATCCCCATTTGAAGATCATGTTCATCACGGGCTTTGCGGCTGTTGCGCTGCATCCCGATTCCAAGGCGCCAAAGGATGCCAAGGTGCTTTCAAAGCCATTTCACCTCCGCGATCTCGTGGCCGAGGTTGATAGGATGATGGCGGCTTAATCTCTTGCCAGCGGCAAAGCTTCCCACTATATCCCGCCCTCGCAGTGGGCGGTTAGCTCAGCGGTAGAGCACTACCTTGACATGGTAGGGG
>CAZAMS010000361.1:0-4013 GCA_964486305.1 uncultured Aestuariivirga sp. | reverse complement strand
CGAGGTCGCCGCTTGGCAACAGCGGCGCAACGCCGAAGGCGCTCAGATCCAGTGGATGTTCACCACCGAGAAGGCTCGCGAAAAACTCCGCAAAGCCTATCCTGTCAAGGAGTCATAATCTCTGTGGAACGGTACTAGGCGGAAAGCGCGGCGAACTGCAGCTTTGCCAGCCTGGCGTAGAGCGCGTTTTTCTTTACGAGTTGGTTGTGGGTTCCGTGGGCCACGAGCTTTCCACCATCAAAAACAAGGATGCGATCGGCATTGCGAACCGTAGCCAGGCGATGGGCCACAACGAGGGTTGTGCGGTTGGCTGTTAGCTTTTCCAGTGCTTCCTGAATGAGGGCCTCGCTTTCCGCATCAAGGGCGCTGGTGGCTTCATCAAGCAGCAGGATAGGCGCGTCTCTTAAGATAGCGCGGGCGATTGCAATGCGCTGGCGCTGGCCGCCGGAGAGGGTGATGCCGCGTTCGCCGACTTCGGTTTCAAAGCCATTGGGAAGTTTTTCCGCAAATTCATCGACGCGTGCCGCAATGGCTGCGGCCATTACGGCTTCGCGCGTTGAGTCCGGCGCGCCGAAGCGGATATTGTCGAGAACAGAGCCTGAGAAAATAATTGTGTCTTGCGGCACAACGGCGATGTATTTGCGCAATTCCTGCGGATCAGTTGCCTTGATATCGATGCCGTCAATCAGAATGCATCCCAATTCGGGGTCATAGAAGCGTTGGATCAATGTAAAGAGTGTGGTTTTTCCTGCCCCTGAGGGTCCGACAATGGCGGTGACTTCGCCAGGTCTGGCGGTGAAGTTCACTTTGTTCAAAGCTGCCGTATTTGCGCGCGTGGGGTAGTGGAACGAGACATCGGAGAATTTTACCTCACCCCTTGGTGTTGCGGGGAATGCCACCGGGTTTGGCGGTGATGAAATCTGGGGAGTTTCATCGAGCAATTCTGAAATGCGTTCGGCGGCCCCGGCGGCGAGTTGAATTTCTCCCCACACTTCCGACAACTGGCCCAGAGAACTTGCAGCGATGATGGCGTAAATCACGAATTGACTTAAAGTCCCGCCCGAAAGATTTCCATTCATCACTTCCTGGGCTCCGTACCACAGCAAGCCAACGATTGAGCCCAGGGCCACGAAGATGATTGCGGCGGTGAGGAAAGCGCGGGCGAGGGTGCGTTTGGCTGCTGCCAAAAAGGCAAAACGCGTGGCGGACGCGAATTCGTTGTTTGTGTATGGCTCCTGCACATTGGATTGCACTGTAGTGATGGCGGAAAGGCGCTCCTGGGCAAAAGCTGCGGAGGCCGCGAGCTTGTCCTGTGCGGTGCGTGACAACACGCGCACGCGGCGCCCGTAGGTGACAAGCGGCAGGACAACAAGGGGAATGGCAAGGCCCGCAAGGCCTGCCAGTTTCGGACTGGTGACAATCATCATGGCAATGGCACCCACCAGCATGACGCCATTTCGGAGTGCAATAGACGCTGTCGATGAAAAGGCGGACTTTATTTGTGTCGTGTCAGCCGTGAGGCGTGAAACGACTTCGCCAGTTTTCTGGGATTCATAGAAGGCGGGGCTGAGTTTCAGCAGATGCTCAAACAGCGTATCGCGGACATCAGCCACGATCTTCTCGCCAAGCCACATGACGTAATAGAAGCGAATGGCGGAACTCACCGCGAGGAGCAGGACAACCGCGATCATCACGCCAAAATACTGGTTCACCAGGTTGGCATTGGAGGCGGTGAAGCCATGGTCGATAATGCGGCGGACGGCGATGGGCACGATCAGGGTGGAGCCGGAGGCAAGCCCCAAGGCAATTAGCGCCATGATAATCTGGGGTTTGTAGCGCGAGAGGAAAGGCGTCAGCCGGGCCAGCGGTTTCAGGCTTTTCCGGCCTGTGTTTTGGTTGGTATTATCTGCCATTCTGGCCTACTTGCCTCTCTTTTGGGCTTCCTGTATAGAGCGCAGCCGAAACTTGACAATAGTGACCATGCGCGGCTTCTCGCGCCAGACCTGAGAGATTAAGCGATGAAAGAAGGCATTCACCCGGATTATCACACGATCAATGTTGTGATGACCGACGGGACCAAATTCGTGACCCGTTCAACCTACGGCAAGGACGGCGATACGCTGTCTTTGGATATTGATCCCAAGTCCCATCCGGCCTGGACCGGCGGCACCCAGACCATTCTTGACCGCGGCGGACGCGTTTCGCGCTTCAAGCAAAAGTTCGGCTTCCTCAACAAGTAGGAAGCCCTATTTTCACACTGAATTCTCATCATGCCCGTCCTCGGATCAAGTCCGAGGACGGCCATGATGAAAAATTGAGTGGGCTTTTTCAGTTTTTATCTACGATGCAAGCGCCGCTCTGAGCCCTTAACTTGGTGCACAAAGCCTCTGCTTCGTTTCGGCTATTTCGACCGATCATGACGCGTATCAGCAGTTTGCGCCCGCGGCTTAGGTTGCGGGTTCGCACAATCATTGGCAATTCATCTTTCAGCAAAGCGGCATATCGGATTTTGACTCTCGAAAAGGTGGCGAGTGTCTGATTTTCCGAAAAACCACCTGCGATGATCACGCCCCAAGATTTGCGTGGGCCGCGTTTTGTTTCGGCAGATGGCGGGAGCAATTCCCTAAGCACCAGCTTTGCGCAATTTTCCATAAAGTTTCCGGTGCCGCCAAGCCCGGGAATTTCAAGTGTCGTTTTGGGCCCCCGCCATTCTGCCGCCGCGTGGCCCGTGATTGCCAGCACATAGTCTTCGGTTTCAGCGGTCAGGGTCCGGCGATTCTCCAGCCAGTCGCTGGCGCCATCTTCACCTAAGTTATAAGCAGCAGCAGCCAAGCCCAAATTACCAAACTTTTCGGTCAAGAATGCCAGGTAGTCAGCCGCAGCGGCAAGCGCCTCGCGGTAGTCGAAGGAATTTTTTAAACCGCGCAGCTTTGCAGTCCCCGGCATGAATTGGGCAATGCCTTCGGCTCCGACAGGGCTTACCGCCTGATCATCAAAAACGCTTTCTTTCCAGATCAGCCGCGTGAGGAAATTAACGGGCAGGCGGTTGCCTTCGGCGTGATGGTTCAGGAGGCTGCACACGTCAGCGGCATAGGCCGCCTTGTCCGCTTCCGGTTTTAAGGCGCGCGCCTGCGAGCATAGGATGACAGCAAGGATCAGACTGAAAAACAGACATCGCATCACACAGGCTAATCCCATAGCGTGATGGAAATCAAGGTTGCTGGTTGTTACCCCCGCGCGACCTTCAGCATTGATGCGAGCCGGTCGATTTGATCGTTCACTGGGCTTGCTATTGCCAAGTCGGAAGTTGTCTGGGCGCTGATCATGCTATCCAGTTTCTGGATGCGCTGATGCAGCGTGAGCGAACGGTCGACCAGAGCCTTCAGCGCGTCTGGCAAGGATTCCCCACCTGCGAGGTCATGGCCCTTGCCAATGTCGTTAAGGCTGATGCGGTGGTTTTCTTTGCTGGCATCTTCCACAGTTAATTCGCCAGCGCCAATAGCGCGCTGCAAGAGCAGCCAAGAGGCAAGCTGCATCAGGCGGGTAGTGAGGCGCATGCTTTCGGTTGCATAGGCAATGGCGCCATGGCGCTCGAGAACACGGGCATCAAGGCGGCCAGGGCCATCTAGATAATTCGCCGTTTCTTCAACCAGCGACATGCCTTCCTTGAACACTTTCTCAAATTGCTCCGAGGCGGTGAACTTGGTGAAGAAATTTACCGTAGCGACATTGGATAACGAACTTTGCATGCCTAATGACCCCTTACTCAAACAGTGAAAAATTTACCCACCAGGCGAGCGGATAATGGCGCTTGCTCCATTTCCGGTCAATATCCAGCACGCAATTAGTTTTCGAGAAGTTCGAAGCAATTACGGGGCCAAAAAAAAGCCACGTAAAAACGTGGCTTTGAGTTCTAACAGGGAGGCGTCAAACAGAGTGGAAAAGTGCCACTCGGAGAATCCAAAAGACTGGATTACGGCTACTATAAGTAAACGGAATACATTACCAAATGG
>CAZAMS010000360.1:0-2142 GCA_964486305.1 uncultured Aestuariivirga sp. | reverse complement strand
CTGTTTGCAATTCTGTTAGGGATTCCAGCCGGCGTCATGGCTGCCGCCAAGCGTGGCAGCTTCTATGATCAGTCCCTGATGGGGGCAGCGCTTACCGGCTATTCCATGCCCATCTTCTGGTGGGGCCTCATTCTCATCCTGTTGATGTCAAATACCTTGCATCTCACTCCCGTCTCGGGCCGCATCGATCCCATCAAGTTTTATTTTCCGCCGGTCACCGGATTTATGCTGATCGATTCAATTGTTTCCGGCCAGAAGGGCGCATTCGTTGATGCTGTCCGCCATCTGATTCTGCCCACCATTGTACTGGGCACGGTACCTCTCGCCGTTGTGGCCCGCATGACGCGCTCGTCCATGCTGGAAGTTTTGGAGGAAGACTATGTGCGAACCGCCAGGGCCAAGGGCCTCTCAGCCTTCCGGGTTATTGGCTTTCATGCGCTCCGCAACGCGTTGATCCCGGTTGTCACAGTCATAGGTTTGCAGGTCGGCACGCTGCTTGCCGGCGCGGTTCTCACCGAAACGATTTTTTCCTGGCCGGGCATCGGCAAATGGCTGGTTGAATCCATTGGCCGCCGCGATTATCCAGCCCTTCAGGGCGGCATCATGCTCATCGCCGGTCTTGTCATTCTGGTTAATCTTATCATCGACCTTCTCTATGGCCTCATTAATCCACGGATCCGCCATGGCCACTGAAACCCTCATCGCCACAGCACCGCCGGGGCCGCTGCTTTCCTTCTGGCATTCGTTTCGCGAAAATCGCGGCGCCACTATTGGCCTCGCCGTTGTCTGCTTCGTCGTTTTCCTTGCTGTCTTTGCCAATGTCCTGGCGCCCTATGATCCGCTCGAACAATTTCGCGGCTTCACCAGGCTTCCGCCCATCTGGGCCAAGGGCGGCAACTGGGCCTATCCCCTGGGAACTGATCCCCTGGGCAGGGACATGCTCTCGCGCATTCTCTATGGCTCGCGCATTTCCCTCTTCATCGGCCTCTCGGTGATGTTTGTGTCAGCCCTGGCGGGTGTTTTGCTGGGGCTGCTGGCCGCTTTCTGGGGTGGCCTTGTGGATGTCATCATCATCCGGGTCATGGATTTGATCCTCGCCATTCCAAGCCTTGTGCTGGCAATTCTCATCATCGCGGTGATTGGCCCAAACTTGACCAACACCATTGTAGCGGTGACCATTGTCGGCCTGCCGTTTTATGTGCGCCTGGTGCGCGCTTCGGCAATTAGCGAACTGACCAGGGACTATGTCACCGCAGCGAGAGTCGCAGGGGTGGGTCCGCTCCGGCTCATGCTCTCAACCGTGCTGCCCAATTGCCTCGCCCCGCTCATCGTTCAGGCGGCAATTGGTATTTCCGATGCCATCCTTGGCGCCGCTGGCTTGGGCTTCTTGGGGTTAGGCGCGCAGCCTCCCATGCCGGAATGGGGTTCCATGCTGGCGGACTCCAAAGACCTCATCACCTCCCACCCTTGGGTCATGGCCCTTCCCGGGATTGCCATTTTGATCACCGTGCTCGCCATCAATCTCATGGGCGATGGGCTCCGCGATGCGCTCGATCCGCGCCTGAGGAAGAGTTGAGCGATGCCAAGCCTGCTCGACACGGCAATCATTGCCGCCATCGTCTCGGCCGCCGTTACGGCATTGGGCTGGTTTGCCTCCCACTGGAGCGAGCAGCGCCTTGAAACCCAACGGCGGATTGAAAGGATCGTCGATGTCCAGACAGCACTTTTGGCGGAGATTGAAAGCAATCTCACGCGCTACGAGGAAATCGATCTCGATCAGCATACAACCGATATGGTCCGCCGAATAACGCAAAAGGGAAGGGGAACAAGCTTCACCCCATTTGTGCCCCGCTATGCCACAGAAATCATTTTCGAGGCCATGCTCGCCGACATTCACATCCTGCCGACCGAGACCATCGACGATGTGGTGGCCTACTACAAGCAGGAGTACAAATTGCGGGAACTGGTGGAGGATTTGCGCTCAAGCCGCTATCAGGAAATTGAACAGGACCGCAAGGCGCGAATTTATGAGGATTACGTCTGGCAGATCAAAACGGTGCTGATAACCGGGGAGGAGGCGCGGGGTGCCTTACGCAACTCGCTCGGAGTGCCGCTCAATAACCAGGAAGCGGGCCAGAGCCC
>CAZAMS010000359.1:0-6259 GCA_964486305.1 uncultured Aestuariivirga sp. | reverse complement strand
GACATAAGCCGCAAACCGCGATTCACTGCCGTCCGAACTTAGGTGACCCATCTCAGCTCCTCCTGCCGAAAACGAATCTCCCTAAAATACAACCTCTCTATCTCGATAAACTGCGGCTTTCTGACTCAGTAAGACTAACAGTGTTCAACACAGATCAGGTGCGACTCCGCGCTCGACAGGCCAACGTCAAACAACATGCAGCTGTGCGGTCCGAGGCCATCCTCTTCATGGCCCTTTTCGCGGAAATAGCGGCAGGAGGAGCAGATGCCGAAGCTGGGTTGTTCCCGCCGCTTCAGGTCCGTTTCAAGCAGGTCGGCCAGACCCTTGGCCAGCCGCCGTCTGGTTTTTCCGCTCAGGTCATCCAGAGATTTTGAGAACTCCGTCAATGGATCATGTTTTAGCGCTTCAGCGCCCTTGGGCGTAAGGCTCAAACAAATGGAACGCCCTTCATCCTGCCGCGGGGTTTTTACAATGAAGCCCTTGCGCTCCAGCGCCTTGATGGTTTGTGAAATTGTTCCCTTGGTGGAGCCAAGAAAGCGCGTGAGTGCAATGGGTGAATTTGAAAAGCGATTGGCCCGCGAGAGATAGCGCAACGCTTCCCACTGGGCCGGATTCAACCCGCCCTCATGCTCGCCCGCCCGCATCAAACGTGTGAGCCGTTCGAGCGGCCAGGCAATGCTTGAATTTTCGATTTTGTCCTTTGCCATCTCTTAAGCGACCTTAATTCCCTTCGCCCCATGGGGGAGAAGGAGGGGCCCAAGCGAAGCTTGGGAGGATGAGGGGGCGTTGGCGCATGAATTGGGAGACCTGATCCCCCTCACCTTCCCATTGCTGTGGCAATGGGCCCCTTCCTCTCCCCGCTGGGGCGAGGAAAAATCACCGATGCCGGCACCAACAGTAACCATCAATGCGCTTCATCCCAATTCATCGCGGCCCGTGCATCGACCTGCAAGGGCACGGTGAGTTTCACCGCCGGCTCCGGCGCTCGTTCCATGACACGCTTCACCACTTTCATCGTTGTCTCGATTTCATCGTCGCGGGTTTCGAAAATCAGCTCGTCATGGACCTGCAACAGCATCTTGGCCGAGAGCTTCGCTGCATCAAGGGCCTCCTGCATGCGGATCATGGCGCGGCGGATGATATCTGCGGCTGCACCCTGAATGGGCGCATTGATGGCAGCCCGTTCCATGAAGGCGCGCTCCGATGCGTTGGGTGAATTGATGCGGGCGAAGTGACAGCGCCTGCCGAAAATGGTTTCCACATAGCCCTTGTCGCGGGCAAATTTTTTGGTTTCGTCCATATAGGTTTTGATGCCGGGGAAACGGCTGAAATAAGTTTTGATATAGTCGCCCGCCTCTTCCCGTGAGATCGACAGCTGATTGGCCAAACCAAAAGCTGAAATGCCATAGATGATGCCGAAGTTGATGGCCTTGGCCCTGCGGCGCACCGCACTATCCATGCCTGCGATGGGAACACCAAACATTTCACTCGCCGTCATGGCGTGAATATCAAGCCCATCGGCAAAGGCTTGTCTGAGCTGCGGAATATCAGCCACATGAGCCAGCACGCGAAGCTCGATCTGGCTGTAGTCCGCACTGATAAGCTTGGTGCCCGGAGGTGCTATGAACGCCGTGCGAATGCGGCGGCCTTCTTCAGTGCGCACCGGAATATTCTGCAAATTGGGATCAGACGACGACAACCGGCCCGTCGACGTGGCGGCCATGGCATAGCTGGTGTGCACCCGGCCCGTGGTGGGATTGATATAATTGGGCAGCGCATCCGTGTAGGTGGAGCGCAGCTTGGAAAGCTGGCGCCAGTCCACCACGCGCCGCGCCAGTTCAATGCCTTGCGTGGCCAAATCCTCCAGTGCATCTGAATCCGTACTCCAGGCACCCGTGGCGGTCTTGCGCCCGCCGGGCAATCCCATCTTGCCAAACAGGATATCGCCGAGCTGCTTGGGCGAGCCGATGTTGAAGCGCTCGCCTGCAAGTTCATGAATCTGTGCTTCGACCTTGCCTTGCGCGTTTGCAAATTCATTGGAGAGCTTGGCCAGCACATTGCGATCGACAAGAATTCCCTCATGCTCCATGGCTTCCAGCACGGGAATGAGCGGGCGCTCCAATGTTTCATAAACCGTGACTTTGTGCTTTTTCAGCAGACGCGGTTTCAGCAGTTTCCACAGGCGCAAAGTCACATCCGCATCTTCCGCGGCATAGGCCGTGGCGCGGTCGAGCGGCACTTGCGCAAAGGAGATCGCGGATTTTCCCGAGCCCGCGACTTCCTTGAAGCTGATGGGCTTGTGGCCGAGATGCTTTTCCGACATTTCATCCATGCCATGGCCGTTCTCGCCGGATTCCATGGCGTAGGAAATCAGCATCGTATCATCGATGGGACGGATATCCGTGCCGTAGCGCCGCAATACCTGCAGATCATATTTGAGGTTCTGGCCAATCTTGAGTACGGCTGGATTCTCAAGCAGGGGCTTCAAGTGGGCAATAGCCTCTTGCAATGGGATTTGGCCTGTAATTTTTTCTGAACCAAAGAGACCACCGCCTTCACCTACGTGAGCTAGTGAAATGTAACAGGCTTTGCCGGGTGTTGTTGACATTGAAACACCGACAAGTCCGGCCTGCATGGAATCGAGTGAATCCGTTTCCGTATCGACAGCAACAACACCGAGATCAGTCGCTTCGGCAATCCAGCGGTCCAAGTCCTTCAGTATACTGACGGTCTCATAGTTGGCATGAACGAAAGGAATCGCGAGCAGGGTCTTCTCCAAATCTTCGTCCGCTTCAACCACTTTCTTCTCATCATGCCCGGCCTTGAGCCGGGCATCTCCATCTGGCACGTCGCTTGGAGAAGATGACCGGGCCGAAGCGTGGGTCTGATGAGGAGTGAGGGGAGTCTCTCCGCCCTCAGGTGGCCAATACTTGATTTCAATGGATGCAGGCTCAATTGCCGAACTGTCGGCTTCCAATTCGCTTGCGATCTTCTTGGTGAAGCTCACGAACTCCAGTGCCTTCAGAAATGCAATGAGATCGGAAGCTTTCGGTGTATCGACTGCAAAGGAACCCACGTCATGATCCACTGACACTTTATCATCCAGCGTGACCAGCCGCTTCGACAGCCGCGCCTGTTCGGCAAATTCAATGAGGTTTTCGCGGCGCTTCTGCTGCTTGATTTCGGAGGCCCGTGCCAACAAGGTTTCCAGATCGCCATATTCGGTGATGAGTTGCGCTCCCGTCTTGACGCCAATGCCGGGAACGCCGGGCACATTATCAACACTGTCGCCGGCCAGCGCCTGCACATCAATGACCTTGTCGGGCTTCACCCCGAATTTTTCGAGAACCGCCTCTTCGCCAAGCTCCTTGTCCTTCATCGTATCAAGCAGGGTGACACCTTTGCGCACCAGCTGCATAAGGTCCTTGTCGGATGAGACGATGCGGCAGGTAGCACCTGCTTCCACCGCCTGCCGCGCATAGGTGGCGATGAGATCATCGGCCTCGTAGTTCGCCTGCTCAACACTGGCCACATTGAAAGCCCGGGTGGCCTGCCGGATCAGATCAAATTGCGGGCGGAGGTCAGCCGGAGGTTCCGGCCGCTGCGCCTTGTATTGGGGATAGATGTCATTGCGGAATGTCTTCGACGATTGATCGAAGATCACCGCCAGATGCGTGGGTTTCTCGTTGGCCCGCGTTTCTTTCAGCAGCTTCCACAGCATGTTGCAGAAGCCCTGCACGGCGCCAACCGGCAGGCCGTCGCTCTTGCGGGTGAGCGGCGGAAGGGCGTGATAGGCGCGGAAAATATAGCCCGAACCATCAACGAGATAGAGATGGTCCCCGGGCTTCAGGCTGCTGGAATGTGGCATGCCCGTCACTATGCCATTGGGCAGGCCGCGATGCCAGTCTTGCCCACGCAGGCCTGCGGAAAAGCAGGGATAACTTTGTCTGCCGCGTGGCCCAGAATAGCAGGATGGGCCCAATCACGCCGGCAGCAGTTGTCAGCAGCGCCACGCTGCCGAGATCGGCCACCACTTGGTATTTAAGCAGCAGGCTGCGCGTGGCTGCCATGAACAGGAAGAAGGCGAGATAGATGACGATGGAATTTTCACCGAAATAACGCAAGGGTGCTGCAAGCCTGGTTTTGTACAGCAGCACACCCGTTGAAATAACGGCAGCGGCTCCAATGAAGCCAAGTGCCAGACCCAAGCCCGGCACCTCAGCCAGGCCGGTGCGCACCATCATGGTATTGACAACGGCCCAGATGAAGAGCCCCGACAAAATGACTGGAACGGATTTGAAATTAACCCCTTCGGCGAATTTGAACACATGGCCCGCCAGCCGATAGCCCACATAGAAATAGACAAAGCGCGAGGCGAATTCATCGATCACCATGTGGCCCGTTTCGATGGGGGCCATTTCGAGAAGGGCACTCACAGTGAAGACCAGCAGGGGCGGCACAAAGCGCGTGGCCTTAACCACAACGAAGAACACGGCCAGCATGTAAATGAACCACAGGGTGCCGAATGGCTCCACAAAGCCCAGGGCATAGTCCTTAAGCATACCCTCGGCCCCGCCCGCCTGATACAGGCTATAGCCCTTGGTGGCGAACTGGATGGTCATCCACAGGATATAGAAATAGGCAAAATGCAGAACCTTGCTGTCGAGATATTCCCGCCAGGGCCGGTTGATGCGCGAAGCCAGGAAAAGCCCCGAAATCAGGAAGAAATCCGGCATGCGGAAGGGTTTCGCCCACGTGATGAAGTCATGCAGCCAGGAAACCCCGCCCGCCGCATTTTCCACGCCCAGGGTGGAATGCATGAGCACCACCAGCACGATGCAAATGCCCTTGGCATAATCAACCCAACTGATGCGGCTTTGGCTTGGAGGCATGGCAATATCCTTAACGTCCCGGCATGGGACACTCAGCCGATCAGTCGCAAAAACCCTGCCATTGCGAAACGCTGTGAGGCTAGGCTATAGCTGGCCCGTTCAAGGCCAAAGCACCCGTAGCTCAGATGGATAGAGCGCTGCCCTCCGAAGGCAGAGGCCAGGGGTTCGAATCCCTTCGGGTGCGCCAATGATTTCAAGGGATTAGATTAAGAAATCGTTCGACGGATTCTGCCCCGTCCGGGTTATGTCCGGATAATGTGTTCTCGTCAGGTTCTGGGCTGTAACCGTGTTTATCCAAAGATACTTTGCAAAAAATCGGGGTCGAGGTTTCAAATACCTTCGCCCGCTCAAATTTAGCCAATGATGGATAGGAATTACAATCCAAAGAAATCAGATATTTAGGACCGGTCGTGCGCGCAGCGTGTGTAGTAAGGGACAGTGTGTTGCGTGAAATTGCAGGAACATCTCCCATAAAAGTCTGTAAGACCGACGAACATTCTGTGTGCTAAATCTCATCGTCTTCTGAAAAGAGCTTGAGGTTTATCACTTCATCGGCAATTGCAGTGCTCTCGAATTGGCGGCTTTCGGTTTCGACGAGTTTTTGAAGGACATTCACAATTCGGTTGAATTGATCGTCGCCGTTCTCTTTGGCTTGTGGTCCAAACACAGTTTGGAGCGTTACCAGCCTGCAATAGCCTTGATAGGCCTCCGCTTTCTTTGCGAGGTATTCGCGCCGTTTTAGGTCTCTTTCACGACGAGCTTTTTCACGCCGCCGCAGTTCTTCTTGCTCTGCTTGAATGAGTGCCGTTTTCTCTGCTTCGGCGCGGCGGTGCTTGGCAAGGGCTGCGGCTCCGGCAAGTGCAACACTCGCTTCACTGAGATAATCCTCCGCGCATTTCGCCTTCCGATCATACCAGCGCCCCACCAAATTCTGGTCATTCCACCGATACTGCGTTGGATTGCTGATCTCTATGCATAACCGACCAGAAGGGTAGCGATCCCATGTCCGCCAGACTGTTTTGCCCGGAGGATACCAGTTGGGGTATCGCTTGCTATCGGCATCGTATCTGGCTTGATTCTTAAGATCGGCAGGCGTGGGCTGGTGTGGCTGTTTGCTCTTCGTTTCGTAGATTTTCAACTTGAATGGCTCATTTTCGACACGGATCTCAATATCGGCGTCAACCGAGAAATTGTGACCCCGCGTAGCCAGTGCCTTTGCAAAGGAGTCTAAGTGTCTGTCCCAAAACAAGTTGAATCCGATGAGCAGGATGTGATTCAAAGAAGGGGGATCGTGATTCGACGGGAGGGGCGTGATGTGGACGGCGGAGAATCGGCGGCGGTATGATCGCAGTAAGCTGCGCTACCCC
>CAZAMS010000358.1:0-12848 GCA_964486305.1 uncultured Aestuariivirga sp. | reverse complement strand
TCAGGCAGGGTTTGTGTCGTCAAACACGGGTGAATAGGGCTCCGTGGGTGCATTGTTGTGCGCTCTCGGCAACGAAACGAAAAAACAATGAGGGACAGCAATGCACGTCGCGCGCAAATATACGAAATCCGGCCAGGATGCCTATGCGGAGATTGAATTCCGCCAGGCTACCAGTGAAATCAAGAACCCTGACGGGTCGATCGTTTTCCGTCTGGAAAACATCGAGGTCCCGGCGTCGTGGAGCCAAGTTGCCACCGATATTCTGGCGCAGAAGTATTTCCGCAAGGCGGGCGTTCCGGCCCGCCTGAAGCGCGTTGAGGAGACCAGCATTCCCTCGTGGTTGTGGCGCTCGGTTGCTGATGAGGCGGCATTGGAAAGTCTGCCGGAGAAGCAACGCATTATTGGCGAGATGAGCTCCAAGCAGGTGTTCAACCGCCTGGCCGGCACTTGGACCTATTGGGGCTGGAAGGGCGGCTATTTCAACACCGAAGAAGACGCGCGGGCCTTTTTTGACGAATTGTGCTTCATGCTGGCGACACAAAAGTGTGCGCCGAACTCTCCGCAGTGGTTCAACACAGGTTTGCATTGGGCTTACGGCATTGATGGCCCGGGCCAAGGCCATTTCTATGTGGACCATGAAACCGGCAAGCTGACGAAATCAAAGTCCTCCTACGAGCATCCGCAGCCCCATGCCTGTTTTATTCAGTCCGTTGCCGATGATCTTGTGAACGAGGGCGGCATCATGGACCTGTGGGTGCGGGAAGCGCGCCTGTTCAAATATGGCTCCGGCACGGGTTCTAACTTCTCATTCCTGCGCGGCGAAAACGAGAAACTGTCGGGCGGCGGCAAGTCCTCCGGCCTGATGAGCTTCCTGAAAATTGGCGACCGTGCGGCGGGCGCCATCAAGTCTGGCGGCACCACACGGCGCGCCGCCAAGATGGTGGTGGTTGATGTGGACCATCCGGATATTGAGGCATACATCGACTGGAAGGTGAAGGAGGAGCAGAAGGTTGCGGCTCTCGTCACCGGTTCAAAAATCGTCAAGAAGCATTTGGCTTCAATCATGAAGGCTTGCGTGAATTGCCAGGGGCCTGGCGATGACTGCTATGAAATTGACAAGAACCCGGCCCTCAAGCGCGCGGTGAAAGATGCGCGCCGCAATATGGTGCCCGACAACTACATCAAGCGCGTGATCCAGTTTGCCAAGCAGGGCTATACCGAACTTGAATTCGATGCCTATGACACGGATTGGGATGGCGAGGCCTACCGCACCGTATCCGGCCAGAATTCCAACAACTCGGTGCGCGTTACCGATGATTTCCTGCGCGCCGTTGAAACCAATGGCACGTGGAACCTCAATGCCCGTATGTCCAACAAGGTGACCAAGACCGTGCAGGCACGCGAGCTCTGGGACAAGATTGGCCATGCGGCATGGGCTTCGGCTGATCCCGGCGTTCAATATCACACCACGATCAATGACTGGCACACCTGCCCGGCATCCGGCGAAATCCGCGCTTCCAATCCCTGCTCGGAATACATGTTCCTGGATGATACGGCGTGCAATCTTGCTTCGTTGAACCTTTTGCAGTTCCGCGATACGGCAACGGCTAAGTTTGACGTCGAGTCTTACGAGCACGCAGTACGCCTGTGGACCATGGTTCTGGAAATCAGCGTGCTGATGGCGCAGTTCCCGTCCAAGGAAATTGCCAAGCTCTCCTACGACTACCGCACGCTGGGTCTTGGTTTTGCCAATATCGGTGGATTGCTGATGACCAATGGCATTGCCTATGACAGCCATGAGGGCCGCGCCGTCTGCGGCGCCTTGTCGGCGATCATGACAGGCATTTCTTATGCAACGTCTGCCGAGATGGCGAAAGAGCTTGGCCCTTTCCCCGGCTATGCCAAGAACCGCGACCACATGCTGCGGGTGATGCGCAATCATCGCCGTGCGGCCTATGGTGCAGCGGTTGGATATGAAGACGTGCGCATCGCGCCGGTTCCGCTCGATGAAACGGATTGCCATGATGGCGATCTCATTGCCCATGCCCGCAAGGCCTGGGATCTCGCCGTCGAACTCGGCGAGGCCCATGGCTACCGCAATGCGCAAGCAACCGTTGTGGCCCCTACGGGCACCATCGGCCTTGTCATGGATTGCGATACCACGGGCATCGAGCCGGATTTCGCGTTGGTGAAGTTCAAGAGGCTGGCTGGCGGTGGTTACTTCAAGATCATCAACCAGGCGGTACCCGAAGCGCTCCGCACTTTGGGTTACGATGCCACGCAGATTGAGAAGATCATCAATTATGCCGTGGGTCTCGGCACCTTGCAGGATTCCCCTGCCCTCAACTATACCCAGCTTCGCGCCAAGGGTTTTGGTGATGAGCAAATTAAAGCGGTGGAAAATGGATTGGCCGCTGCCTTTGACATCAAGTTCGTGTTCAACAAGTGGACGCTCGGCGAAGAGTTCTGCAAGTCGGTGCTGAAGATCAGCGATGAGCAGCTCAATGACTACGGATTTGACCTTCTCGCCCATACCGGCTTTTCAAGGGCCGATATCGACAGGGCCAATATCCATGTCTGTGGGGCCATGACGCTGGAAGGCGCTCCGGGCCTCAAGGACGAGCATCTGTCCGTATTCGACTGCGCCAACGCGTGTGGCCGCCTGGGCAAGCGATTCCTGAGCGTTGAAAGCCACATCCGCATGATGGCGGCAAGCCAGCCCTTTATCTCGGGGGCCATTTCCAAAACCATCAACATGCCAAATGAGGCCACGGTTGAGGAATGCAATTCGGCCTACATGCTGTCGTGGAAACTGGGCGTGAAAGCCAATGCGCTGTACCGCGATGGCTCCAAGCTTTCGCAGCCGCTGTCCACCCAGCTCATCGCCGATGAGGCCGATGAAGCGGAAGATGCGGTTGAGGGCTTGATGGCCCAGCCCATGGTCCAGCGCATTGAAACCATCGTCGAGAAGGTGATTGAGATTGCCCGTGGCCGTGACAGGCTGCCGGGCCGCCGCAAGGGCTACACGCAGAAAGCCGTTGTGGGTGGCCACAAGGTTTACCTCCGCACCGGCGAATATGATGATGGCAAGCTCGGCGAAATCTTCATCGACATGCACAAGGAAGGGGCGGCGCTACGCGCCATGATGAACAACTTCGCCATTTCCGTGTCGGTGGGCCTGCAATATGGCGTGCCGCTGGAAGAATATGTGGATGCGTTCACCTTCACCAAGTTTGAACCCGCCGGCATGGTGCAGGGCAACGAGTCGATCAAGAACGCCACGTCCATCCTGGACTATGTGTTTCGCGAACTCGCCGTGTCCTACCTCGGGCGCAATGATCTGGCCCATGTTGAAGCGTCGGAAATGGGCTTTGATTCCCTTGGCAAAGGTATTGGCACGGATGAACCCAAGGTTCCGGCTTCCGTTCCGGCACAGAAGTTCATGTCATCGGGCTTTGTGCGGAAGCAAAACCTGTCGAACGTGGTGGTGATGCCGCAAGGCGTGACCTCCGCAGCGTCTCCAGCCCATGCTTTGCAGATGCGCGCGTCAGAGCCGGTGATTGTAGGTTCGCTTGCACTTGCCGAAGCGCCGGCGGCATTTGTTCAAGTGAATGTAGAGCACCAGATGAATAGTTACGATCAGTCGGCTGCCGCGTCTATGTCAATGCCGCTTAGCGTTACTCTTGATCGTCGGATTGAGGCCCGCATGAAGGGCTATGAAGGCGAATCCTGCGGCGAATGCGGCAACTTCACCATGGTGCGCAACGGCACCTGCCTGAAGTGCGATAGTTGCGGATCAACGAGCGGATGTTCGTAAGAAATTCTGCAGTGAAGCAAGCACACAACATCTCATCATGCCCGCGCTAGACGCGGGCATCTTCTTTTGTGCGCAACAGAAGATGACCGGATCAAGTCCGGTCATGATGAGGTTGATACAAATTTTTTGGCGGCTCAGCCTTCGATTTCATGATTTCAGTCGGCGAAAAAGTGTTTCATTGTGGCACGGGTGTCGATTTTTTTCGGAGCGCCCGCCGCCTTCGATGACCTCGATTCACTCCTCTCGCCGTGTCGATTCGGCAACATTCGGCATTTTATTAACAATTATTTTTTCGGCTGAAGACCCCGCGAAAGCGGAATGGAACAGAAATTTTGACACAAAAAACGCAGAAACGGCCATTCCATCCGCACACGGAGCAGCTGCGATTCTGCCGGATTTACTGAAATATTCCACTGAATCAACCAATCTGTCCGTATACGGACGATCTGCATGCCGCCTCGCGCATTTACCTGTTGTTAGGGAAATCCAGGCGATACACCAGATGTTGACGGCATATTGCCGAATCACACAATCGGGTTCAAAAGAGGCGTCAACAACGATTACGAATACGGAAGACAGGTATGCGCAATCGTTGGGGTAAGAAGAGCCTGCGTTGTGGGCACTAACAACTAACTCCTAGGAGAGAATATAATGGCTAAGAAAGCTGCTAAGAAACCCGCCAAGAAAGCTGCAAAGAAGAAGTCAGCCAAGAAGAAGATCTAATTCTTCGAATTGAATAGACTTTAGGATTGGACCCCGGACGGCACTGCCTCCGGGGTCAATTCTTTTGCCGAATACCACTCCAAACAAAAAGGCCGCGAATTTCGCGGCCTTTGGCGTTCTGAAGCACTGCTTATTGATATACGTAGATGGGCGAGCCGATCTTCACGCGGCCATAGAGGTCAATCACATCGGCATTCATCATGCGGATGCAGCCCGATGAGACCGCTCCTCCGATGGAAGACTCGGCATTCGTGCCATGCACGCGGTAAATGGTGCCGCCGATATACATGGCGCGGGCACCCAGCGGGTTGCCTGGACCTCCTTTCATGTAGGGCGGAATGATGTGGCCCTTGGCGGCTTCCCGCTCAATCATGGTTTGGGGCGGAGTCCATGATGGCCATTCCTGCTTGGCCACAATCCTGGAATTGCCGCTCCACTGGAAGCCTTCACGACCCACGCCGATGGAATAGCGCATGGCCTCGCCGTCACCCAAGACATAATAGAGGGCCCTTTCCGGGGTCTTCACGATCAGGGTGCCGGGCGCATATTTCGTTTCATTCCAGGCCACCTGCTTGCGCAGCGACCTGTTGCTCAGGCCTCTAAGCCCACCAGTCCGGCGCGACTTGCCAAACAGGCATTGCATGAAGCTGCCGCAATCACGCCTGGCGGAAGTCCTGGTGGCCTTCAGCTTTTCAGCCTTGAGTTTTGCCGCCTTCAGCCTGGCCGCCTTCTTCTTTTCCTCGAACGCCTTCAGTTCCGTCAATTTTTTTTTAATCAAAAGCGCCTCGTCCTGGGTCTTGTCGACCGCGGCATAGGCGTGAACCGGAACAATGGAAAAGGTCAGCAGCAGAAACAGAGCCGCCATAAGCAGTTTGCGTATCATAATTTTGTCCCCAAGAAGCCCCATCAAGAATGGCGCGAAAACTAGCCATTTAATGTTGATTCATCAAGTGGCTTGAGTTCATCGCCTGTTCACTTATGCTTGGGCATAGAGCAATTGCGTTGATAACCCCCTAAGAAGGAAAGCCCCATGAAAACCATCCTCCGCTCCTCACTTTTTCTGTTCCTGGCCACATCAGCTTTCACGCTTCCAGCCCGTTCGGAGGATGTTCCACCGGTTGTCTCGGCAATTTTCAAAAGCTGGGAAACCCAGCTCAGGGCAACGCCCGCCTATGACAAGGTCGAAACCGATAGTTCCGGCAATGTCACCATCAGCAACCTTGCCGCCACCATCGGCGTGCAAGATCCTGGCACGAGCGTGAAGCTCAGCATCGGCTCGATTGCACTGGAAAATGTTGCGGCTGAAGCCGATGGCCTCATTGGCGTGGGTTCCGCCACATTTTCCGACACAAAAGTGGAATTCACAGGCCCGGACAACAAGACCATTCTTGTTGAGATACCAAAGAGCGGTGCCGAGGATTGGTATGTCTCGGTTCTGGGTGACAATCCCACGCCTCTCCAGGCGTTTCGTGCCACCATGGGCATTGCCAGGAAAATGACCTCGGGCGAAATCAAGGTTACGGTAGAAGGCCAGACTTTTGCTGCGAAGGGAGTTGAATCGGTCTGGAGCGGCGACCCGGTCACGGGTGCCGGCAAAACCACCATGAGCCTGAATGATGTCGTCATCCCCGAAGCGGCCCTTGCGATCATGGATCCCACAGGCCAATTGAAGGCCCTGGGCTACACTGATCTTACACTTAACATAACCGGAGACGGTGAGCTTACGGTTGCCGGTGATAATTTTGGTATGTCCGGCTCCGTGGGATTTTCGGGCAAGGACATGGCCGGGGTTACTTTCGCCTATGGCGCAAGCGATATTCCAATGGCGGTCATAACGGAATTGCAGGCGGCGCAGAAGGCTGGAAGGCAAGCGGATTTCAACATGCTTATGCCGCAATTGATGAATGTGTCGTTGAGCGGTCTGCAATTCCGCTTTGAAGATGCCTCAATCACCAAAAAGGTGCTTCCGATCATTGCCAAGATGCAAGGCATGGACGAAGCTGCCATGGTGGCCAATGCCGGGGCCATGATGCAGATTGGCCTCATGCAACTGAAGAACCAAGCCTTCACGGATCAGGTGGTGGGTGCGGTCAATGCCTTCCTGAAGGACCCTAAGTCATTCACCATTTCCCTGAAGCCCGCCGCACCTGTGAAGGTTCAACAGCTCATGACCCTCGATCCCGCCAATCCAGGCGCTGCCGTTGATGTGCTTGGCGTTTCAGTCACGGCGAATGATTGATCGCGCCTACCGCAACATAAAACTCTCATCTTGCCCGCGCTTGACGCGGGCATCTTCTTTTTTGAGGCATCGAAGAAGATGGCCGGATCAAGTCCGGCCATGATGAGAAATTGGAGGAGGCTTAATCACGCCTCCGGCAAGTTCAGTCTTATGTGAAGTTCGCGCAGCTGCTTGGGTGTGGCCTCGGAAGGTGCCCCCATCAGCAGATCTTCGGCCTGCTGGTTCATCGGGAACAGCACGACTTCCCGGATGTTTGGCTCGTTGCAGAGCAGCATCACGATGCGGTCGACGCCAGGTGCGATGCCGCCGTGAGGCGGAGCGCCATACTGGAAGGCGCGGTACATGCCGCCGAATTTTTCCAGCAGAACCTCTTCGGGATAGCCCGCAATCTCGAAAGCCTTCTTCATCACGTCGGGCCGATGGTTACGAATGGCACCCGATGACAGTTCCACGCCATTGCACACGATGTCGTATTGATAGGCCAGAATGTCGAGCGGATCTTTGCTTTCCAGCGCTTCCAATCCACCCTGCGGCATGGAGAATGGGTTGTGGGAGAAATCCACCTTCTTGTCGTCCTCATTCCACTCATACATGGGGAAATCAACGATCCAGCAGAAATCGAACCGATCCTTGGCAATGAGGCCAAGTTCATCACCCGCCTTGGTGCGGGCTTCGCCTGCGAATTTGTAAAACCTGGAAGGTACACCAGCCACGAAGAAGGCGGCATCGCCTGTGCTCAGACCCAATTGAGTTTTGATCGCTTCGGTGCGCTCGGGGCCAATATTCTTGGCAATGGGGCCAGCAGCGCCTTCTTCACCATCTCGCCAGAACACGTAACCCAAACCGGGTTGACCCTGCCCTTGCGCCCAGGAATTCATGCGGTCGCAAAAGGCTCGTGAACCGCCCTTGGTTGCTGGAATAGCCCAAACCTCAACCTTGGGATCAGCGGCAATCATGTTGGCGAAGACCTTGAAGCCGGAGCCTGCGAAATGTGCCGTCACATTCTGCATCTTGATGGGATTGCGCAGGTCAGGCTTGTCGGTGCCATACCAGCGGACGGAATCGCGAAAGGCGATCATCGGGAATTTCGGCGTCACTGGACGCCCCCCACCGAATTCTTCAAACACCCCGCGCAAAACAGGTTCCACCGCATCGAAGACATCCTGCTGGATGACAAAGCTCATTTCAATATCGAGCTGGTAGAATTCGCCGGGGCTGCGGTCCGCTCTCGCATCTTCGTCGCGAAAGCAAGGCGCAATCTGGAAATAGCGGTCGAAACCCGACATCATCAGGAGCTGCTTGAACTGCTGGGGGGCCTGCGGCAGGGCATAGAATTTTCCGGGGTGAACCCTGCTTGGCACGAGATAATCGCGGGCCCCCTCCGGCGAGGAAGCGGTCAAAATGGGTGTCTGGAATTCGAAGAAACCCTGCTCCTTCATGCGGCGGCGCAAGCTGTCAATAACCGCACCGCGCTTCATGATGTTGCCGTGAATGCGGTCGCGGCGCAAATCCAGGAATCGATATTTCAGGCGGATGTCTTCGGGATATTCCGTATCGCCGAATACCGGCAGCGGCAGTTCCTTGGCTTCCGAATGAACACCAATTTCGCTGGCGGCAATTTCTATGAGGCCCGTGGGCAGATCGGGGTTTTCCGTGCCTGCAGGACGTGGCTGCACCTTGCCATCAACCTTGATCACCCATTCGGAACGGACTTTCTCAGCTGCCTTGAAGGCAGGTGAAGCCGGATCTATGACAATCTGGGTCAGGCCGTAATGATCACGCAAATCGATGAACAGCAGGCCGCCGTGGTCACGCACGCGGTGGACCCAGCCAGAAAGCCGGACGTCCTGCCCCTTGTGGTCAATTCGGAGTTGGCCACAGGTGTGGCTGCGATAGGCGTGCGTCATGGCGGGCAATGTCCTCAGATTTGGCGCGGAAAAGCGCATGGGGACAATGATTTGTCAAGTTTTAAGGTCTTTGAACGCACTCAGTAAGAGGAGCTGTCCAGCGCCTGTCCTAGCAGAAAGAGGCGGCGCTTCACTTTTTTTTGCAGCGTCTTGGTGGTTTTCTTGACGTCATATTCAAGTTCGGCAAAGCCATCGTTAAAACCACCATCGAAGAAGCCGCCGCGCAGGACCACGGTGGTATTCTGCATGCCTGCCTTTTGCACAAGGCTGTAGAGCTTGGCAGCATTATCCGGTGCCAGGCGGACACAACCGTGGGAGGCCCTGCGGCCCAGGCTTTTTACATACATACTGCCGTGAATGGCGTGACCCTGACCCGTAAAAAAAATCGAATTCGGCATGGGGGCATCATCCCATTCCTTGGAAAAATGATCCTTTTCCATGCGAAACGGGCGATAATTGCCGCTCGGTGTTTCATAGCCGCGCGCACCGGTTGATACGGGCCAGACATATTCCGTCTCGCCATCCACCTTCACCGTCATTTTCTGGGAGACCTTGTTGATCGTGATCAAGACGTTGGTTGCAAAGGCGGCGCTGGACAGCGCAAAAAAACCCATGAACACCGCTACAAGCATCAGCCGGATACGCATTACGGAAACTTTCCCCAAAATCAGACTCGAAAGTTCAAACTAGATCATTATCGCGGTGCTGGCAAAGCATAAGACGACCCGGCCCTGTCAAGACTTAGGCTTGGCCGACTGCATTGCAGCGGGCTCACTTGTCTTTTGTGTGGCAATCCACTTAGGATTTGGCCATGAACGCCGAAATTTTCCATAAGGACTTCAAAGCCCAGCCCTTTTGGTGGGAGGCCCACAAACCGCAGTGCCTGCCCGAGATTGCCCTGCCCCGTGAAACACGTGTGGTCATAGTCGGCGCGGGCTATGCGGGATTGTCCGCGGCGCTGGAGCTCACAGCCTTGGGGCTGGATTGCCTCGTTCTTGATGCCAACGAGCCGGGCTTTGGGGCCTCGACCCGTAATGGCGGCATGGTTTCAGGAAGCGTCAATGCAGGCAAGCGCTACATGTCCAAGCCCATGCCCGCCGATCAGGCCGCACCCTTTATGGCCGATGCGGCGGATGCCTTCACGCTCATTGAAGACCTGATCACCCGGGAAAAAATCGACTGCGGCTGGACCAAGGCGGGATATTTTCTCGGGGCCTGGTGCAAGAGCCATTATGATGACATGGCCAGGAAAGTTGAGCATCTCAATGCGGCGGCGAAGTCCGATAGTTATGTGGTCCCGCAGGAGCGCCAGCGCGAGGAAATCGGTTCTGATTATTACCGCGGCGGCATGGTCGTGGGGCGCGCGGCCCATATTCACCCTGCCCTGTTCTTCAAGGGCCTGCTGGAATTATGCCAGAAGCGCGGCGTAAAGATCGCCTCTAAAACGCCGGTTACCAAACTCACGCAAACCGCCACGGGATGGTCAGTTGAAACGCCACGCGGAACCATCATCGCCGGTGACGTGATCATTGCCACCAATGGTTATACGGGTGATATTACTCCCCAATTTAAGCGCCGGGTGGTGCCCGTGGGTTCCTACATCATTGCCACGGAAGAATTGCCGCCCGATCTCGCCGCCTCACTCAGCCCGAAGAACCGGTCCATCGCCGATACGCGCCGGGTTCTTACCTATTACCGCATGTCGCCGGACAGGAAGCGTTTGATCTTCGGCGGGCGCGCCAAGTTCGGCCACACGGATCCTGTCGATACCGCGCCCATTCTCTACCGGTTCATGATTGATCGTTACCCGCAATTGAGGGGCGTGAAGATTACCCATGCCTGGACCGGCAATGTGGCCTTCACCCTGGATGAAATGCCCCATATGGGAAAATTTGAAAATCTTCATTACGCGCTGGGCTGCAACGGTTCCGGCATTGCCATGATGACCTATCTTGGCCAGCAAACAGCGCGGAAAGTTGCGGGCAAATCAAACCGTGTGTGCGCCTTTGACCGGCCGGAATTTCCCGACCATCCGCTCTACAATGGCTCGACGTGGTTCCTCCCCTTCGTCGGACGCTATTTCAGGGCCCGCGACTGGATTGACAGGAGGTTTGGCTAAGAATGTAACCCTCATGCTGAGGTGCGAACGGGCGAAACCCGTGAGCCTCGAAGCATCTGCGTCAACTGCAACCGGCCCTTCGAGGCCATGCTTTGCATGGCGCTTCAGGGTGAGGAATTAAAGATTATGCGCACTTGGCGTAGACGGTCCACTTGCGCTCGACATAGTTTGGCAGGCCCATGATCCTGCCTCGCTGGCCGTCCGGGCAGGCAAAATAACTCAGGGCCGAGGTTGTGATGTTCATCGCGTCCTGCTCTTGCTTGGGGCCAAGGCCGGATACCTTCATGTCGAAAGCGCCCTTCCCTTCGACGTAAACGTAATCCAACTGGTAAGTCTTGCCATTATAGTGAATGGGTTCTGAGCGCGAGGTGGTTTGCACCGTCGCCGAGGTCCGGTTGATGTTCACCTTGGAAGAGGTGCAGGCTCCCAGCAATGCGAGTCCGCATATCACTAACGCGATTTTTTTCATGGGCACCTTATGCCCGTGAACTCTCGACGCGGCAAGGCTCGCGTGGCATATCCCAAGCATGAAAAAATTTGACCCTGCCTCCCTCCTCGTTGCCCGCACAGCCGCCGCCGATGAAGGCGCCATCATTCGCATGGCGCAGAAGTCGCGTGATCTCCGTTCCAATGGCCATGATGTGGTGAGCCTCACGGTGGGTGAGCCCGATTTTGATACGCCGGACAACATTCAGCGGGCGGCCACCCGTGCCATGAAGGCGGGTTTCACCCATTATTCGCCGGTTGCGGGCATTCCGGAACTCCGGGCCGCTGTGGCCAAGAAACTCAAGACCGAAAACAATCTCGACTATTCTGCGACCGAAATTGTCCTCGCCAATGGGGCCAAGCAGGCCATTGCTAACGCGGTGCTTTCGATCATTGATGAAGGCGATGAAGTGATCATGCTGGCGCCCTTCTGGGCGTCCTATGAAATCACGGTACGCTTTGCGGGAGGAACACCTGTAGCGCTCCATTCTGATATCAGTGAAGACTACAAGGTTCCAGCATCGCGCATTGCGGCAGCGGTCACCTCGCGCACCAAGCTGCTCATTCTCAACTCTCCGTGCAATCCCAGTGGTGCCGTCTGGTCGCCTGCCGAGCTCGAAGCGATTGCCGCAATTGTTCGTGCCCACCCGCGGATGATGGTGCTTTCGGATGAAATCTACGAATACATCATTTTTGAAGGGGTCATGACATCCATCGGCGCACTTCCCGGCATGCGAGAGCGCACCATCACGGTCAATGGTTTTTCAAAAAGTTTTGCCATGACGGGCTGGCGATTGGGTTATACGGCTGCCGTTGAACCCATCACCAAGGCCATGACGCGTATCCAAAGCACGGTGACAACTGGGGCAAACCAATTTGTCCAGCGCGCCGCCATTGAAGCGCTGGAAGGTCCTAGGGATGCCGTTGAAGCCATGCGCCTGCGCTACAGGAACCGGCGCGACATGGTGACGGCGGCACTGAAGCAAATCAAAGGTGTTGGGATTGCGCCCATTCCGGCGACCTTCTATGCGCTCCCTGATGTCTCCGCCCTGCTCGGCAAGAAATCGGGAAACCACGCGCTGGATACGCCGGAAGCGCTGTGCGACTGGCTGCTGGAAAGCCACGGTGTTGCCACGGTGCCGGGCACGGCGTTTGGGGCAGCGACCTCAATCAGGCTGTCATTTGCGGCGAGTGAGGCGGATTTGGAGAAGGCGTTGAGCCGCCTCTCCAAGGCCTTAAATGGTTTGAGTTAGTCGCCTACTCCGCTGCGTGTTTTATCGGCGCTGTAACTTGCGCGCTGTCATTGCCGGGCTTGCCCTCGCCTGCTGCCGCGGCCTTGAGCATCTTGGCAATCACACGGCGCTCGCGCCTTGCGGTGCGGGCTTCGCGGAATACGGTTGGTGCCGCCAACAGCACGGGCGTCATGATGAGCGTCAATACCGTTGCCAGCAACAGGCCGAACACCATGGCGGTTGAGAGATGCACCCACCAGGCGCTGGTCATGGAGCCAATCGCGATGTGGCGCGTGAAGAAGTTGACGTTCAACTCAAACACCAT
>CAZAMS010000357.1:0-17099 GCA_964486305.1 uncultured Aestuariivirga sp. | reverse complement strand
GGCCGGTCGTGCGGTCCAACCGAGAGATAGACGCGCTTGCCCGCTCGCATAAGTTCTTCCGCAATCTGCGCACCTGACGACCCCGCGCCCACCACAAGCACGGCTCCCTCCGGCAGCTGGCCCGGGTTGCGGTAGGCGGTGGAATGAATCTGCATGATCCCGGCACTCTCGGGAACGAGAGCGGGAATGATCGGCTTCTGGAAAGCCCCGGTGGCGGCAATTACAAAATTGGCTTCGATCGCACCTTGCGGTGTCTCTACGCGGAAGCCGGGACGGCCATCATTCTTCCGCACCGATTTGACCTCGACGCCGCAGCGGATGGGAGCCTTGATCTTTTCGGCATAAGCCACGAAAGAATCCGCGCTCTTTTCCTTGGGTACGAAGGCGTCCGGATCGTAGCTAGGAAATTCCAGGCCTGGATAGCAATCGTGCCAGGCCGGACCATTGGCAACGAGCGCATCCCAGCGCTCCGAACGCCAGCGTTCGGCGATCCTGCTCCGTTCAAGAACGAGGTGACGCACACCGCGTTGGCCCAAGTGGCCGCTCATGGCCAGTCCCGCTTGGCCTGCGCCCACAACGAGTGCTTCGATCTTCTCAACTGACATTTGCGTCTTTCTTCGACTTTCTGTGAAGCTGGTTATTCCGCTGCCAGTTTCTGCTTGCCCCAGATGCGGGGGCTCATCCCACCAGCCTTCTGGGCGAATTTCAAGGTGCTGTTCCAGTCGAAGGATCTGTAGACCGCAGCTGATTGGGCAAAGGGCGGGGCCTGCGCGAACAACTGGAACGTCAGTCGATGGCCAGCATAGTCCGAGTTCAGAAGATCGCGGGCGAGGACCAGCAGCTTGCGGCGGTCGTCGGCCAGCCATTCGTCGTTGATGGTATAGTATTTGTCCATCCACTTCTTGGTTTCCGGATGCTCGAACACGGCGGCATCGGGGGTCACGCAGATTTGCCCGCCACAGAGTTCGCGCGCGGTGTGCATCATCTTGGGGAGATTGTTGAGCGCATGGCAGCGGCCCGACATCAGCAGCGATTGATTGGGCATGAGCAGGCCATTGGGGCTTTGCTCGCCCATGACAATGGACGCGGTGAGGTGGGCGTTGATTCCTTCGCGCCAAACCGCGAGCTCCGTCAATTTTTCCTGCACGGCCTGCTGCTTGTCCAAACCTGTTTGCTTGGCATTCCACAGGGCCGCACCGATTATCAAATCGGCGTAGGAAAGAGTCCGCTGCACGAAAGGAAAAGCCGAATAGCGGTGCAGCGTCTGGCGAATGAAGGCGGCGGCGCGGGTGTGCTGGTAGAACAGCACGTCTTCCCAAGGAATGAGAACATTGTCGAGAATGACGATGGTATCCACTTCATCGAACTTGTTTGACAAGGGATAATCCCGCTCGGGCGCGCGGCCGGTAAAGCCCGTCCGGCAGATATGTTTCACGCCCGGTGCATTCATTTTCACAATACAGCCAACCGCATATTCCGAAAGCTTTGCATCGCCCCAGTTCGCGATGGTTGGCTTCAGGAAAGCCTGGTTGGCATAGGCAGCAGCGGTTTCATATTTGGCGCCGCGAATGATGATCCCTGCATCAGTTTCCTTCACCACATGGACCAGCATGTCCGGGTCCTGCTCCTGGGGCGGCTTTGAGCGGTCGCCCTTGGGGTCGGTGTTGGCCGAGACATGGAAGGGATCATTGGCAATCGACTGATGGATATGGCGCTCGATGTTGGCGGCGAAACGGGGATCAATCTCGTTCAGGATATCCTTGCCGTCCCAGAGCGACCACATTTCGCCAACGGTTTCATCGCCCACGCGGGTGACGACACCGCCCACTTCATACATGACCGTATCAACGGCCTTGCGCTTGTCCATCCAATCCTTCTGGGCACGCGGCAGGCGGTTGCCAATGGCGAAGCGCTCCCCCTTCTCTTCATAGGTCATGACATCGCGGTGCGCCGCCTCATGCTGCATGTCATAGACGCGGGCGCGGATATCCACCACGGGCTTGAAACTGGGGTGGCGCGTTACATCCTTGACGCGCTCGCCATTGATCCATACTTCGCGTCCGTCACGGAGCGACTCGCGGTATTGTTCGCCGGTTCTGATCATTTTATTCCCTCACAATTCAGAGACACGCCCGAAGGCGCGATTGCAGTAGACCAACGGTTCGGCGCTGTTGCGCTTGGCGTTCACCACGCGGCCAATGAATATCCTATGGGAGCCCGCATCCTGTGAACACTCAATTTCACATTCAAAGCTTGCCGTCGCATCGGTGAGTACCGGCATGCCAGTTGCTCCCTCTTCCCAGCCATGGCGTTCAAAGTCATAGGGCTTGCCGTCGCGTGGACGGCCCGCAAAAACTTCGGCCACATCCTTGCTGTTGAGGCCCAGAACATTCACGGCAAAACGGCCATTCCGGTCAATGGCCGCAACGGCCGGGCTCTTGCGATTGACGCAGGCCAGCAGCATCGGTGGTTCTGCAGAGACGGATGATATGGCGCTGACGGTCAATCCAAAGCGGCCTGCCTGGCCTTCGGTGGTGACGACTGAAACCCCGGTGGCTGCCGCACCCATCGCTGCAATGAAATTGGCTGTTGTTTCCGCGAGATGTTCCATGGCCTGCATCGCAATCTCCTGTGCCTGATGGCTTTACATACAAGGGATTCTAGCTTAGAAAAAATAGATAATATCTTTGTATAAGATAGATTAAACCTATGTTGCGATTTACCCTGCGCCAGCTGGAACATGCGCTTGCCATTGCCGAGCTGGGATCGCTTGCCAAGGCGGCGCAGCATCTGGGCGTGGCCCAGCCTTCGCTTTCGGCTTCCCTGCAAAAGCTCGAGGCCCAACTGGGCCTGCAGCTTTTTATTCGTCACCATGCGCAGGGCGTGTCGCCCTCGCCGCAAGGGCTTCGTTTTCTGAACGAGGCGCGGAGCCTTGTGGCCCATAGTAACGACTTTCAAAGGGATTCCACCGTGGCAGGCATGCTGGTGGAAGGCGAACTCACCATTGGCAGTTTTTCGACGATTGCCCCGGTCTATGCACCAAAACTCATTGCCGGGTTTCAGACGCAGCATCCAAAGGCGCGGATAAAATTGGAGGAAGGAGCTCAAGAACAGCTCCTCGCCGGCCTGCGCTCAGGACACTATGACCTCGTGCTGTTCTATACGCTGGATACGCAGGACGACCTGAAGGTTACCGAACTTGCCAGGTTGAGGCCCTATGTGCTTCTCAACGCCAACCATAGTCTGGCGAAGAAGGAGCGGGTTTCGCTGCATAACCTGGCAAGCGAGCCACTTATCCTGCTCGATATTCTTCCCAGCCGCACTTACTTCACGCGCCTTCTTGAGAGCGAGGGCATTGCTCCCAAAATCAGTTTCGCCTCGCCGTCGCTGGAACTGGTGCGCGGCCTCGTCGGGCAAGGGCTGGGTTATTCGCTTCTGATCACACGGCCCCATGGCGATGCGACCTATGATGGCGAGCAGCTTGCCATTCGCCCCATTGTTGAGGATGTTGAGGACGGCGTTATTGCCATAGCTGCCTTGAAAAGCCTGCGGCCGACGCGGCTGATCTCGACCTTTGAGGAATTCTGTGTAAATTTCTTCAAGCAGATTCATCCCAAGAGACCCTAATCCCCATGTCACAACCCCATGCCACGGTCATCGGCGCCGGCATCGTCGGCGTTTCCAGCGCCGCATTTTTGCAGCGCGCGGGCTACAGTGTCACGATCATCGACAGGCTGCCGCCGGGCGAAGGCTGTTCCTTTGGCAATGCGGGCGGCATTGCCTTTGCCGAGATCGTGCCGGCTATCCATCCCCGTATCCTGTTGAAGATTCCGGGCTGGCTGTTGGATCCCCTCGGCCCACTCACAATCAGATGGTCCTATCTGCCGAAGGCATTGCCCTGGTTTTTAGCGGCGGGGCGCAATGCCATGCCTTCACGGGTGAAAGCCATCACCGAGGCGCGCGCCAATCTTGCCTTGCGGGTGGTCGCTGATTTTGAAACCCTGCTGCGGGATGCCGGAAGCGCCGAACTTCTTAAGTATGAAGACACCTTGCGGCTCTATGACAATGAACGGCAATTCGCTTCGGAAGCCAATGAACGCGCTGTCAAGAAAATCTATGGCTACGAGATGAAGCGGCTGAGCGGAGGCGAGTGCCGGGAATTGGAACCTGCTCTTTCGCCCCATATTCATTGCGGGGTTTTCCATGGCGGCTGGTATTTTGTCACTGATCCGGAACGGACGGTTAAATCCATCGCAGCGCATGTCACGCGCAATGGCGGTGAATTTATCGCTGACGATGTTGTGAAGATCGAGCGGGACGGCAACAAGGCTCAATCCCTTCTTCTAATATCCGGCAAACGTATTACCCTCGACCGGCTTGTCATTTGTGCGGGCGCCTATTCCCATCTCCTTGCCAAGCAGCTCGGTGAAAAGGTTCTGCTCGAAGCCGAGCGCGGCTATCACATGGTTCTGCCAAATTCCGGCGTCAAACTTTCGCGTTCGCTTAGCTATGCGCGAACCCCCGGTGTGGCAACGCCCATGGACATGGGCCTGAAACTGGCGGGCTCCGATGAATTTGCAGGCCTTGAGGCGGAACCAAATTGGGCCAGGGCCGATGCGTTATGGAAAGTTTTCAAGAACATTTTGCCAGAGCTCAATGAGCCGGATTCCGCCACGACGCGTTGGATGGGGCGCAGGCCGGGAACGCCGGATTCACTGCCTGTCATCGGGCCCTCAAAAACGGTTTCAAATGTCTGGTATGGATTTGGACACAGTCACTTGGGGTTGACCTGGGGGCCTTCAACCGGCCGCCTCATCAGCGAGCTCATGACCGGTTCCAGGAGCAATATCGATCTCACGCCGTTCCGGGTTGACCGCTTTTAAGTCCGTATTTGTAGAATCGTGAGCGATTAATTTAATTGGGCTCTATAGGCCCACTGCACTTGCCTGTAAGAGAGTGTGAAAGACCCCGAATGTTATTTCCGCTCAAAATAGCAAAGCGGAAGTAGTCGCATACCTCCGATTCTTCTCACTTTGACCCTAGGCGGACATGGCGTGTTCCTCGTCTTTGGCGCCGCCCCTTGCCGGCTTCTATCACTGGCGGGGCAGGAGCACGGCCGGACCATCCCAGGGCATATTAGCAGACATTGCAGCTTGTGAGTTGCTCGCTCTCTGAGGTGTCACTTTAGACCTGCCTTCCCGAGGCCATCGGCGATGAGCTTGCGAGACTTCTCGTCCTTCCACTGATCGATGAAGACGGAGATTTTGAAGAATGGCCATAAACGCATCACTTTTTGGGCCGCATTTTCAGCCTCGGCGGCGCGTCCAAGTTCGGCGTAGGCCGCGGCAAGAAACGCGTAAATCCCGTAGTCCGAACCTTTTTCTGCCATGGGTTCCAAAATGGCGAGGGCGTCGTCGTAACGGCCGGCAAGATAATAGGCGAACCCGAGGGGAGAGGCGTAATCCCACTGCAAGGTCGGATCGAAGACCCTGGCCCTCTCAACGGCGGCAATGGCGCCATTGGCATCGCCGATCCACATCAGCGCACTGCCCAGCGTCGCATGGCCGTAGGCATCGCTCGGATTGATTTCGACGGCGCGCTTTGCTTGGACAATGGCGTTGTCATATTTCCCACGCGCCAATTCGATGATCGCAAGAAGCTGATAGCCTTCGGCGAGCTCGGGCGACATGTTCAATGCTTGGTGACCGAGCTCCTCTGCCCGGTCGAGTGCGGTGCCGGCGAATTCGGTCCACCCCGTCAGCGCCTCGGTCAGATAGGTCTGCCCCAGCCACGCAATGGCGGTGGCATAGTGTGGGTCAATCGCAATTGCCATTTCAAGCGCAGTGCGCGCCGCGAGGTTTTCCGCCCGTGTGCCAATCGCCAATTTGGCGCGCCCTCGCAGAAAGTAGTCATAGGCATCAAGCCGTTCGGTTCCTTTGGCGAAGGCGCGCTCTTGCTCAATTCGCGACAGCTTGATGGCCAGCGCGCCGACGATATCGCGGGTGATTTCGTCCTGAATGGTGAAAATGTCGGTCAGGTCACGGTCGAGTTGCCGCGACCACAGATGAAGGTTCTTGCTGGTGTCGGTGAGGTCGGCTGATACGCGAACCCGGTTGCCGCCACGGCGCACACTGCCGATCACGATGTACCTTGCGCCAAGTTTCTTGCGAAGTTCGTCCGGGTCGCCGCCGCCTCCTTTGAATTTCGCCGTGGCGCTGCTGGCCAACACCGACAGGTTGGAGAAGCGCCCAAGTGCTGCGATGACATCTTGGGTAATGCCGTCGCTGAAATAGTCCTGCGCCGCATCGCCGCTCAGATTGGCGAATGGCAGAACGGCGATGGTCGGCGGCCCTGAAAACTCTGCCACGGAGATTTCTGCCGTCTGCCAATGGTACTTATAGATTGCGGCTCCCGCGAGCAGAAGCGTAACGGCAAGGGCCGCTGCGGCGGCGGCTCGATATCCCCGCGACGGAAATGCCGCCCTGCCACCTGGTTGGAATCGCTTCGTCTCGACGCCTGGCCCGCCCACGATGAAAGCCCTCACCGGGTGGACAATATTCTTCAACTGCTGGTCGCCGAGGTCAGCGTAGTCGAGGCGCAGCTTGTCGCGCACCTGCTCATGGACACTGCCGGCGATGCAGATGCCGCCAGGTCCGGCGAGCGTTTGCAGGCGCTCCGCAACATTAACGCCGTCGCCGAAGAGGTTGCGCCGTTCGACGATCACGTCGCCGACATTGATGCCGACGCGGAACAGCATCCGATCCGCCTCCGGCGCGGCATCGTTGAGCGCGCCGATGGCACCTTGCACCTCGATCGCGGTCTTCAGTGCATCGACAGCGCTTGGAAACTCGGCGACCACGCTGTCCCCGGCACCGCCGAACACCCGGCCGTGATATTTGGCGACCGCCTGCCCGATGAGTTCGCGCCTGGCATTGAGCGCCCGCAAGGAACGCTCCTCATCCTCCCCCATCCGCCGCGAAAAACCGACGGCGTCAGCGATCAGAATAGCCGCGAGCTTTCTTTTCGAGGAGCGATCTTCCATCCCGCCTGAACTCTCCGGAGCGTCGCGCGGCCTGCCGTTTAAGTCAATGTGAAACCGCGAGTGGGACTATATCGTGCCTTCGTCAAATGTGGTAAGTTTATCTATCTTTAAGGAGGTTCACTATGGCGAGTTCCAGACGGAAGTTCCTCATCACCGGTGCTGCGGCGGGCCTGTCGGTTTGCCTGCCCTTTGGCCGGGAAGCGTTCGGCGGAAGCGACCGGCGGCGGTTCAGTGTAGATACCGGCAATGTGGCGATCCAGGGTTATGATACCGTCTCTTATTTCGTTGATGGTAAGCCGGCCAAGGGCAGTCCTGATTTCGAGTTCGAGTGGCAGGGCGCCCAGTGGCGGTTCGCCAGCGCGGCGCACCGCGATTTGTTTTCCAAACAGCCTGAATCCTATGCGCCCCGCTTCGGTGGTTTTTGTGCAGGCGCAATCGCCGATGGCATGTTCGTCCGGCCCGATCCGGAGGCATGGGCGATAGTCGACGGCAAGCTCTATTTGAACGGCGATAAGGAAGGGTTGGTCGAATGGCAGCGCGATCCCCTTACCAATATTGCGAAGGCCCAGGGGCGTTGGGAGGCTCTCGGCCAATAGGCCCGTATCGCGCTTGGAACATTTCGCGTAGTGATCGCGGCACGACTGACGGCAAGTTTTGGTCCGGTTGAACGTGTGGATGCCAATGAGAGGCTTGGCCGCATCCATCCTGGCGGATCTCTGATGACCGAATTGGCCCAGAACAGACGAAATAAGTACATCAATCCAACATCCGCTTTTGACCCAGACTGTGTGAAAACGTCAATAGAATCGCTATTTGTACCAAGACTGCGCAATTTCAGAAATTTGCAATTTGCTAAAGCATTGATTTCATTAAAGCTGAAATTTCAGTGGCCGGGCCAAGTTCATAATTCGAGCAGCTCTCCGACGTTTTTACACAGCCTCGACCCGGTGCAGACATCAAGTCACTTGGTGAGTTTGGCGTGCTCCTTGTCTTTTCCACCCCTTAAACTAATTTCAATCACGGGCGTGGCGGGAACACGGCCGGTCCATTCCATTAGCGGATGATCGACGGCCGTTCGTGGTGTCTACATGCTCTTATTCAGGCAGGCCCGCCTTGAGCAGGCTGGCGCGGTGATGATCGACATCCTTCCGGTGCTTGTACCTGAGGTTTGCGAGATAGCTGTTGATCCGGAAGCCTGGCTCCAAGGCCAGGACAGCGGTAGCGTGGTTGCGCGCTTCTGTTTCGTGTCCCGCCTGGGCATGGGCCGCGGCGAGAAAAGCGTGGTGTGTAAAGTCCGTTGCGCTGATGTGGTTGAAGGCTTCGATGGCCTCGACATAGCGATGTGCCGCGAAATAGGCCAACCCGAGGTGATTCCAGAAGCGTTCCGGATGGTAGGGATTGAGGCGCATGGCCTTCCTGATCCAGTTGATTCCCTCTTCCGGCTTCCCAAGCCAGGTGAGCATCTCGCCCTGCTGGACAACAATCAGGTCGTCATTGGGGTTGAGGGCAATGGCGCGCGCCTGGTGATAGGATGCCCGGTCATGGTCGTCATGGGTAAGGCTCAGGGCAGAGAGAATGCGGTGAACATCACTGTCATTGTCGTCGAGGGAAATGGCTATTCCCAACTCCTCATTCACCCGCTTCCAGGTGGCCTCGCGGTCAGCCGTGAATCCATAGCCCCAGGCCTGGCCCAGCGTACAACCCAGCCAGGCGTGGGCGTGGGCATATTTCGGATCGAGTGCGACAGCCCGCTCCAGCATGGCCACGGCGGCCGCATTGTCTTCCTTGTTTGCTTTATGGTGCAGGAGTTTTCCAGCCAGCACGCATTCATAGGCCACCATGTTCTCGGTGGGCTTGTTGGCGGAACGCTCGCGGGTAGCCGCTTCTACTCGGCTGGGCAAGGTTGCCACGACCGATGAGGTAATCTCATCCTGGATGGCGAATATGTCGATCAACTCGCGATCATAGCGGTCAGCCCAGACATGACGGTCTGCCTCGGCATCGATCAACTGCACCGTAACCCGCACGCGGTTGCCTGACTTGCGTACGCTGCCTTCGAGCAAATACTGCACCGACAGTTCGGCCGCGATCCTTTTCACATCGACGGCCTTTCCCTTGAAGCGGCTGGAGGTATTGCGGGAAATGACCAGCAGATCGCGAAAACGCGACAGCTCGGTGAGAATGTCTTCGGTCAGGCCATCAGCGAAGAACTCCTGTTCGGGATCGCCGCTCATGTTGGTGAAAGGCAAAACCACAATCGCCGGCTTGTCACTGGGATTGACGGCATCCCTGAGGGGAGCCCGGGCCGTTCCAGATTCGATGCTGTAAACCCGCACAGGCTTGGGAAAGTTCTTGACCTTCCTTTCACCCAATTCGCGAAACTCCAGTGCAAGCTTGGAGACGACGTACTGGTGGACTGTATCGGAGAGGCAAATGCCACCCGGCTCAGCCAAACCCTCCAGCCGTGCCGCCAGGTTGACGCCCTCACCATAGAGATCGCTGCCGTCGACCATCACGTCACCCAGGTTAATGCCTACACGCAACAGGATCTGCATGACCGATGGACCTGCAGTGTTTGCCGCCGCCATGGCTTTCTGGACATCCACGGCACATTGCACGGCATTAACAACGCTCGGGAATTCCGCCAGCATGCCATCTCCCATAAGCTTGAAGACGCGGCCGCCATACTGGTTCACCAGTGGTACCACGACCTCGACCCGGCGCTGTTTGAGGACGGCCATGGTGCCTTCCTCGTCTTCACCCATGAGGCGGCTGTAGCCAACAACATCGGCGGCCAAAATTGCGGTGAGCCGTCGCTTGGTGCGTTCTTCCGTCATTCAATTCTACCGTGCCAAGTGGGGTTGTGGCGGAAAACAGTACGTGAGCCATTCCTCAAAGTCCATGGACCTGGGCCAAGCGCTGCCTATTCCTTGAGGAGCACGCCGCCGCCGCCCATTTCCTTCTGCATCCTTTTGCTTCGGCAAGCCATCCTTCATGGGCAGCACAGTTTCCTGGCAATTCACATGCAGGGCGGGCTTGAACAGCAGTGAATGAATGATGGCGGCAGAGACATCCGTCAGTTTCCAAAGCGGATGATCCGTAAAGAGATGGCCGCCGCAGATCTTGCACCACTTTCTGAGGCTTCTCTCGGTCCGGTGGTAGACCCCGATGTTGTCAGCTCCCTTGGTCACCTTCACCTTGCCGGCGGCCAGAGCCTGAAGGCATTGACGGGTCCAAAAGCAATATCGATCTTGCTCCATTTCGCGTTGACCGGTTTTAAGTCCGTATTTGTAGAATCGTGAGCGATTAATTTAATTGGGACTTTATAAACTCTTCGGTATTTGTGTGTAAGACTCCAAAGGTCATTTCCGCTCAAAATAGCAAAGCGGAAGTAGTCGCATACCTCCGGTTCTTCTCACTTTGACCCGGAGCAGACATCGCCAGATTTCTGATTGGCTTGAGAGCACTGGGATAGAAGCACCATTTTATGATCTTTGCCTCATTCCGGCAATCCCGCGAGCAGGTAAGCATCGATCCAGAATTTCGCATCCTTCTGGTCTTTGAAAGGCTGGTGTCCAATCCAGTCATTGATACGGAAATGTGGGTTGTCGGCAAGAAAAAATTTCGCTTCCTCCCTGGCCTCTTGAGTGCGACCAAGAAGGGCAAGGGCAGCAGCCAGTATGCGGCGCGAAACGGTGCGGTAGGTTTCTTCGCGCCGCAGGGTAGCCACTGCGTTCTCATATTGCCCATTGGCAACCTGCGCCTGACCTAACGCCCAGTAATACCACCCGGGGGGCTGAGGATTTAGCCGCAGGGCCCTGGCCGCGAATTCCACGGCTTCCCCCGGAATTCCGACCATAACCTTGAAATCGGAAATGACAACCATGGCCCCCGCGTCATTGGGGTTCATGCGTAGGGAGGCCTCGTAATGGGTATTCGCCTCGTCCCAGTAACGTTCATTAAGCATGACATGACCCAAGACCCATCGGGCACCTGAATCATTTGGATCGAGTTCCACTGCCAGTCGAGCTGAGTTTATGGCTTTCTGGCGGTTTGGCTCCTGATTTTCGCCAAATTGCAGCCAGCTATCAAGCTGTGCAAATGCCAAACGCCAGTGGGCTTCAGCATAATTTGGGTCAAGTGATATTGCACGCTGGAGGAGTGACATGGCCTCTTCGTTTGCTGCTTTAGTCTGCCACCACAAATTTCGGGACCGTACGCAAAGTTCGTAGGCTTCAAGATTAGTGGGACGATAGCGCTCAGGGATTGGGCTTGCATTGAGTTTGCCGGTGATCGCCTCAACAACGCGGCGGGTGACCTCATCCTGCACAGCGAAAATATCGGCAAGATCGCGGTCAAAGCGCTCGGCCCAGACATGGTTGCCGCCCTCGGCTGCGTCAATCAACTGCACATTGATGCGCAAACGTTGCGCCGAACGGCGAGCACTGCCTTCGAGAATGTATTTGACGCCGAGATCATGGGCGATCTGGCGCACATCCGTAGGCTTGCCCTTGTAAGCGAATGTGGAGTTGCGGGCGATAACGAAGAAGCCTGGTGCATTCGACAAATCCGTAATGATATCCTCGGTCAGGCCATCAGTAAAAAACTCCTGCTCTGGATCATCGCTCATGTTGACGAACGGCAACACGGCAATGCTGCCTTTGGCGGGTGGAGTTATCAGCTTGGCCGGAACACTCGTTCCAAGACTTGCGAGCGCACTGAGATAGAGAGGATCAACGCGCAGCCCGCGATCTCCGCCGGTTTCAGCGCTATAGACCCGCACGGGCTTCACGATGTTCTTGAGGGTGTGCTCACCGAGATCGCCGAACGCCAGCTGCAACTTTCCGGTGACCTGGTCGTGCACAATCGCCGAGACATAGATGCCTCCCGGCTCGGCCAGCGCTTCCAGCCGGGCCGCGATGTTTACGCCGTCGCCAAAGATATCCGAGCCTTCGACAATGACGTCGCCGAGGTTGATGCCGATCCGCAGGACGATATGCAGAGCTTCGGAGATGCCCTGGTTGGCAGCGGTGAACTCTTTTTGTAGTTCAACTGCGCATTGTACCGCATCAACCGCACTGGCAAATTCCACCAGCACACCATCGCCCATCAATTTGACCACGCGACCATTGTGTTGGGCGACCACTGGGGACAGCACAGCCTGCCGACGTGATTTCAATGCGGCCAGTGTGCCCGCCTCATCGCGTTCCATCAGGCGGGAAAAACCAACGACATCGGCTGCTAAAATTGCAGCAAGGCGACGCTGAACGCGTTTTTCAGTCATGTGAGGCAAAATTCTTTCACGAGCCCAATGGAAACTAAGTGTATGGGAACATTTGCTGGGTGTCTATTGATTGGACTTCCGCCTTAGCCAACAAAGTTGATTGAAGAAAAACTAAGCCATGTCCGGAGCTGGCCCTTAGCGTCGTTTCGCTGCGATGCGGAATTTGGTCCGCTATCGGCGCATATCGGACATCGCGTAGCAATCAAGTTCGATTTATGGGCACGCGCCCTAGTTAGATAATCTATCCAACAGTCTTGCCAGCATCGCATCGCAAAGAGCAAGCTGTTCCTCGCTCACATATTCATCGGGCTTGTGTGCCACCGCGATGTTGCCGGGGCCGCAAACAACGGCTGGAATGCCGAGCTCCTGCTGGAACAATCCACCTTCGGTTCCAAACGTGATCTTGCCGGTGGAGTTTCCGCCCGTCAGCGCGCGAACAAAATTCACCGCTTCGCTGTCAACTGGAGTATTGAGTGCGGGATAGCTCTGCAGCGTTGCAAATTCAAAGCGCGCTTTTGGAAAAACATTCTGAAAACCAGCGGCAATTTTCTCAGCGGCTTTCTGAATGCGTGCAAAGATCACCTTGCCATCATCTTCCGGAAGATAGCGGATTTCAAAATCAAAACTCGCGAGATTTGGTACGATGTTCATCACTTCACCGCCCGCCATCTTACCGACATGGAGCGTTGTATAAGCCACATCATAGTCACCGTCGCGCGGACCATGCTTGGCGATGTCTTCCTGGATGCGGCGGATTTCGCCGATCAAGTCGCACGCCATATAGATGGCATTCACGCCAATGGGCGCCAGACTTGAATGGGCCTCAAGGCCATGGGCCGTCACCCGGTAGCCCAACTTGCCCTTATGCGCTGTAACAACCTGCAACATGGTGGGTTCACCAACGATGCAAAGCCGCGGGCGCACTGGCATGGTCTTCAGCATGTCCAGCATGCGCCGCACCCCGATGCAGCCGATTTCTTCATCATAGGAAAATGCAAGATGCAGTGGCGTGTGAAGCTCGCGTTTTACCGCACCATGCGCGAGATGCAGACAGGCCGCGATAAAGCCCTTCATATCAGCACTACCACGGCCATAAAGATTGCCGCCGCGTGACGCGAGCTTGAAGGGATCGCTGCTCCAGTTCTGTCCCTCGACGGGAACCACGTCCGTATGGCCGGAAAGCGCAATGCCTTGCCCATTTGCTGGGCCGATGGTGGCCCAGAGATTGGCCTTCTTGCCATCCTCATTGTGGATCAGGGTTGAGACGATGCCCAGTGCTTTCAACTCGCGTGCAACAAAGCCAATCAGCTCCAGATTGCTGTCGCGGCTGACAGTTGGGAAAGCGATGAGCCTATCAAGATACTGGCGGGTGGACTGCATGACGCCTCTGTTATACGGTCATTTTTTTCAATGCAACCGTAACATTGCCGGTGCGAAGGAGAAGTGAAGTGGAGATAAGACGGGTCGTCTGCGCCCATGATTGTCCGGACCTGTGCTCGTTGTTGGCCCACGTTGAAGACGGAAAGATCACGCGCATCCAGGGCGACCCCGACCATCCCATAACGGCTGGCTTTGCCTGCGCCAAGGTAAACCGCGATATGGAAATGGTCCATTCGCCAGAACGCTTGGTCACACCGCTGCGAAGAACGGGGCCAAAAGGCGAGGGCAAGTTCGCTGCGATAGGCTGGGATGAAGCCTTGGACGAAATCACCGCTCGCTGGAAACAGATCATCGCCGAAAGCGGCCCGTCAGCCCTTCTTGGTTACGCCTACAGTGGCCATACGGGAGTCATGAATCGCGGCCTGGTGAATGGCCTTATTTATGCATTAGGGGCGACCCGTCTCGAAGACGGGACGGTGTGCGACAGCTGTTGCATTGAGGCGTGGCAAAAAACTGTGGGCCCCATCGGCGGCGCCGATCCGGAATCGGTGGTGCATTCCGATCTGGTCGTGTCCTGGGGCTGCGATATTATGACAACAAATGTTCATTTCTGGACCAGGATCGAAGAACAGCGCCGCCGTGGCCTTAAGATCGTGGTGATCGATCCGCGCCGCAGCCGGACAGCGGAGGGCGCTGACTGGCACATCCCGATCAGGATTGGAACGGACGCTGCACTGGCGCTCGGTGTCATGCACATCCTGGTGCGTGACGCACTTTGCGACCGGGCCTACATCGCCCAGCACACGCTTGGTTTCGACCGTCTTGAACGCGAGGTGCTGCCGCGCTTCACGCCGGAAGACGTGGGCGCGATCACCGGTCTTTCAATCGCGGATATTGAACGCTTCGCCGTCATGTACGGAAAGTCCAAGGCCCCATTCCTGCGTCTAGGCGAAGGCATGTCGCGTCTGGCGCAAGGCGGACAGGCATTCCGTGCCGTGGCCTTGCTGCCAGGTGTCACCGGCGCCTATGGCAAGCCGGGGGGAGGGGCCCTGCTTTACACCAGCGATTCCTGCGGATTGAACTACGGCGCATTGCGCCAGCCCTCCGGACCCGCGACGGCGCGCGTCGTCAATCATGTGCGTCTTGGCGACGCGCTGCTCAACCTCAAGGATCCGCCAATTCGCGGGCTTCTCGTTGCGGCAAACAACCCTGCTGTCAGCAACCCGGATGTCGGCAAAGTCCGCCACGGCTTGGCCCGCGAGGACCTTTTCACCGTTGTGCATGATCCATTTGTCTCCATGACGGCGCGCTACGCCGACATTGTGCTGCCTGCTGCGACCTATCTCGAGACCGAGGATTTCTATCGCGCCTATGGCAACTATTACATGCAGTATGCGCCCCGCGCCGTGAAGCCCCAGGGCCAGGCGTGGTCGAATCTACGGCTGGCGCAAGCCCTTGCCACACGCATGGGTCTCACGGATCCGGTTTTTTGCATGCCGGAAAGTGACCTTCTGCAGGAGTTGTTCCGCGGCGCAACTGGGGCTGCCGCCAACATTGATCCCAATTCGGTTCGCGCTGCCGGCCCCATCAACATCGCGCCAAAGGGCGGACAAGAGTTTTTAACACCCTCAGGCAAGCTGGAGTTCTACGCGGAGTCACTCGCGGCCAAGGGCCTAGCCCCCATGCCCGACTGGCACCCGGATAATGAAGAACAACAACAAGCCGCGCGCTGGCCGCTTCGCCTGCTCACCTCACCCGGATTTTTCCAGGCCCATACGGCCTATTCCAACGTACCATTCCTGCGGGGGCGCGAAGGCGTTCCGGTCTGTGTTCTGCATCCCGAGGACGCGCGCCTGCGAAACCTCAGCGATGGACAGCGAGTTCGGCTTTTTAACGATCTCGGAAAAATTGGCCTCGTTCTCCGGGTGAACGACGAGGTGCAGCCCGGTGTCGTCCATGTTCCCGGCCAGCGCCGTGACGACGAGACTGTCTCGGGCACTATCAACATGCTGTGCTCGGACCGCTACACCGACATGGGCGAGGGTGCCACCTACCAGAGCACCTGGCTCGAGATTGCAGCCTGGGAGGATTGACCGCGTCTCCGGTATGGCTCAGGACAGAATTCGATTGATTTCCGCAAGCTCTTCTTTTGAAAAGCTCAAATTCTTGAGCGCTCCGACACAGTCCTTGATCTGTTCTGGCTTGCTCGCGCCGATCAGGGCAGATGTGACGCCTTTGTTCTGGAGCAACCAGCCAATGGCTATTTGTGCAAGCGATTGACTCCGTTTGCCGGCAACTGCGTTGAGACGATTGAGGCGTTCAACGGACTCATTGATTGCGTCCGGGCTCAAGGACTTTCCCTGGGTCGCGCGGCTGCCCTTGGGAATGCCACCAAGATATTTGTTGGTGAGCATGCCTTGGGCGAGGGCTGAAAAGGCGATGCAGCCGATACCTTCATCATTGCATGCCGCGACAACACCCCCAGAAACGGCCGTTTGATCAAGCAGCGAAATGCGGGGCTGGTGGATGAGGCAGGGTGTGCCCAGTTCACGCAGAATTTTGGCTGCTGCCCGCGTGGACGCCGCATCATAATTTGAAATGCCCACGTAAAGAGCGCGGCCACTGCGCACCGCCTGTTCAAGCGCCCCCATGGTTTCTTCCAGCGGCGTATTGGGATCAAAACGATGCGAGTAGAAAATATCAACATACTCGAGACCCAAACGCTTCAGGCTTTGATCAAGGCTTGCCAAAAGATATTTGCGGCTACCCCATTCGCCGTAAGGCCCGGGCCACATGTAGTAGCCCGCCTTGCTCGAAATGATCATTTCATCGCGGTGGGATGCGAAATCTTTGCGCAGTATTTTCCCAAAAGCGACTTCGGCGGAACCCGGCGGTGGACCATAATTATTGGCAAGATCAAAATGCGTGATGCCGAGGTCAAACGCCGTGCGGCACAGCTTGCGCTTCGTGCCATGTTCAAAGTCGTCGCCAAAATTATGCCAAAGCCCGAGGGACACTGCGGGGAGCAGCACGCCACTCCGGCCGCAGCGATTGTATGTCATGGCGGCACTCATTTCAGGAGTCGCCGCGCTTCGTCCGGCCCGAGTGCCTTCGGTCTTGTGCATGTCGTCTTGAGATTAACAAACTTGCCCGTTTCGCCGGAAGCCAGAATGGAAGTCATGACCTCCACGCCATGCAAGGTGCGATCAAGCGAACAGCGGGTATCGCGCTTTCCCTTGATGGCTGCAGCCATGTCAGCCAGTCCTGCTGCCCGGTAGTTGGCAACTGGGCCGTGATTGTCTTGATTGGTGATGCCGAAGGGATGATCCCAGGCTGACAGGGCTTCAGCGTCCCCGCCGCGCTTGGTGGCAAGAACCTCTCCGCCAAAGAAAT
>CAZAMS010000356.1:0-10283 GCA_964486305.1 uncultured Aestuariivirga sp. | reverse complement strand
AAGACTGGGTAGTGGGGCATCAGAACTGCCCCCAAAGGGAATGACCACACCCATAAAGTTGCCATCCTTCTCCTGTTTTCTCGTCCCAGAATAGAAGGAAAGGCCTACAATCAGCAAGCGTGACCGGTTGCCGCGAGTTTGGAAGCTGTCTAAGAGGTGGAGTGTGAAGGCTGAAATGGTAGAATTATTGCGAACCAATGATATGGTGTATCTCTCATTTGTAAGGCATATGCTCAACGAAGAAGGCATAGATCATTTGCTCCTGGATGAGCATATGAGTGCCGTGGAAGGGTCGATAAATGCCATACCTCGCCGGATTGTCGTTGCCGAAAACATGCTGAAATTCGCGCAAAAGTTGCTCAGTAACCATTCGCTAACCATCAATCAATAATACTTGGTGATTATGCAAATGAGTGCGCAGGTCAATCCGGCCCAAATCCCGCCGCCGCCCATGGCTCCCTCGGTCGTGCCGCAGTCGTTGACTGAGGACGCGTTTCTGGGTGGCAGGCTGAGGATTCTGCAGCCTGAAAAGGGTTATCGTGCCGGCATTGACGCCGTGTTCCTTGCCGCCGCAGTTCCCTGCGTAGCAGGCGAAACCATATTTGAGGCGGGCATTGGCACAGGTGTCGCGGCCCTTTGCGCCATTGTGCGAAATCCTGCCATCCATGTCACCGGAATTGAAATTGCCGCGCGCTATTCGATGCTGTGCGAAGAAAATGCCAAGCGCAATGGCTTTGGCCATAGCCTGCGCGTGATTCATGCGGATGTGAAAGATGCGCTCCGCAAGGATCTCTCCCATCTTCCCCAGCACGGCTCCTTCAGCCACGCCATTGCCAACCCGCCCTATTTTGACGAGGGGAAATCAACGCCTTCGCCAAATACCCTGAAAGCCCAGGCCCATGCCTTTGGCCCTGAGGATCTGGAAATCTGGGTCAAGGTGATGCACACCATGGTGGCCCTGCGCGGCACGGTAACGATCGTTCATCGCGCTGAAACCCTTGGAAAAATTTTGGGTTCCATGGAAAATCGTTTTGGCGATATCCGCATTGCACCCCTCTATGCCCGCGAGGAAACGGCCGCTTCGCGTGTTATTGTGCAGGGCGTGAAAGGTTCAAAGGCCCCCATGCAATTATTGCCGGGTCTTGTTCTGCACACGGAAAATTCCCAGTTCACGCCGGATGCCGAGGCAGTCCTGCGCGATGGCTCAACCTGGCGCCTGCGCTAGATCACGATGATTTTGGATTGAATCAATCCAAAATCATAAACGTGATCGAAATCAATAATCTGGAGCATGATGTTATCGCCAAAGTCAGTCAACTTTGGCGCATCATGCTCTAGCGCGCTTGCCCTTCAAGGTGGACTGACCTTGCCGAAAAGAACCGAAGGTCCGCGACAGCGAACTCGCGCCAAATCAATATGTTGGAGCAAATCCTTGTCGGCGAAGCCATGCAACTTCGCCGGGATTTGCTCTACTACTAATACTTGCAACCCCGGGGTTTTGTTCCTATCTCATAGCCCATGGCCAAAGCTCCATTTTTCTCCCGTCTAATTCCGGCGCGTTTTCGCAAATCCCAACCGAGGATCAATGTTGTCCGCTTGCATGGTGCCATAGGCGTGGGCTCGCCATTGAAGCCACCGCTCACCGCAAAAGACCTCGATCCGCTCCTTGAGCGCGCTTTTAACAAGAACGTCGCAGCCGTTGCCCTGACGGTTAATTCACCCGGCGGTTCCGCCGTGCAGTCAGCCATTATCCATAGCCGCATTCGCGCCCTGGCCGATGAATTCAAAATTCCGGTCTATGTCTTCTGTGAGGATGTGGCCGCCTCCGGCGGCTATTGGCTGGCCTGTGCAGGCGATGAAATCTACGCCGATGAAAGCTCCATCGTGGGCTCCATTGGTGTCATTTCCGCTGGCTTTGGTTTTGTCGAAGCCATCGGCAAACTGGGTATCGAACGCCGGGTTCACACGACGGGCGAAAACAAATCTATTCTCGATCCCTTCCAGCCCCAGAAACAGGAAGATGTAGATCGCCTTCTGGCCTTGCAGGCCGATGTCCATGGCGCCTTCAAAACACTGGTGCGTGAGCGCCGTGCCGGAAAGCTCAAAGGCGACGAAACCGAAATGTTTTCCGGCGCTTTCTGGTCGGGTCGGCAAGCCTTGGATAGGGGCCTCATTGATGGTATTGGCCACATGCATGATGTGCTGAAAAAGAAGTTCGGCGACAAGCTGGTTTTGAAAAATATCGCGGCGCCCCGTAGCTGGGGCCTCAGCCGCCTTGGTTTTGGCGCTTTTGCCGAGTTTCCTGGTGCGACTCTTGATGCGCTGGAAACGCGCGCGCTTTGGGCTAAGTTTGGATTATAGTGAATGTTGCGGCAAAGGCCTGCCCCGGACTTGATCCGGGGTTGCACGACTTTGCCGATAACAACATGCACCAAGTACAGAGTCGGGGACAAGGAGAAGATCATGCTGTTTGCCAAAGTTGTCACTGTAATTATTGCGGGTGTTTTGACTGTTTTGACGGCGCGCCGCCTGATGAACGAAGTGAACGCCGCCAAGGCCCGCGTGAAACCGCGCCAGGACAATGCTGTCACCAAGCTTCGGCAGGACCCCAGCACAGGCATTTATTATCCCGACAATTGATGTCCGGCCATTCGAGCGACGCCTGGCTTGAAGGCGTCTATCACGCCATGACCCAAAGCGATCTCATTGCCCTCTATGATGGCTGGGCCGCCACCTACGATGCCGACCTGCAGGGCATCGGCTATGTCCATCCCGCCGTAATCGCAGGCCTCGTTGGCCGCTACGTTCCAAACAAGTCAGATGCGATTTTCGATGCAGGCGTAGGCACCGGCACCGTCGGAAACATTTTGGCCATCATGGGCTACAGCAACCTCGTCGGCGTTGACATGTCCGAAGGCATGCTCGCCCGCGCCAAAGCCCGTAAAATTTACACCGACCTGCGCAACCGCGTTTTGGGCGAGCCCCTGGATTTTGCCGATGGCAGCATGGCAGCCATTGTCTCAACCGGCGTTTTCACCACAGGCCATGGCCCGGCCAATGCCTGGGATGAACTCACGCGCATCACCAGGCGCGGCGGCCATCTCATCTTCACCGTCGGAACCGTCGTCTGGCATGAAGCAGGCTTTGCCAAAAAATTTGCAGAGCTTTGCCGGAAGGGTCTGATCACCCCCGTCGAGACCACACCCGTCTATCACCCTATGCCCTATTCGCCCACGGAATCAGGTTTCACCACCCGGGCCCACGTCTATCGCAGGCTCTAATGTCTTCTCCCGCGAAGCGGGAGAAGAAAGGGGCCCATGGCACGAAGTGGCATGGGATAGATGAGGGCACTTCCATCACGCTCCCCTCACCGCCCCACCGCTTCGCGATGGGTCCCTTCCTCTCCCGTTTTACGGGAGAGGACGAAAAGCTAATCTCCTTGACCTCTTAAACCCGCATCCCTAGTTTGCGCCCGCAAATGCCATTGAATCCGAGCAAATCTTTTCAGGACCTGATTCTCACCCTGCACCAGTATTGGGCCGCTAAGGGCTGCGTGATCTTACAGCCCTATGACATGGAAGTGGGCGCTGGCACCTTCCATCCCGCAACCACCTTGCGTTCCGTCGGACCAAAACCCTGGGCCGCCGCTTACGTGCAGCCCTCGCGCCGTCCTAAGGATGGCCGCTACGGCGAAAATCCCAATCGCCTCCAGCACTATTACCAGTATCAGGTCATCATCAAGCCATCGCCCCCAGATTTGCAGGAGCAGTATCTGGGTTCGCTCGCGGCAATCGGCATTGATCCCAAGCTCCATGACATCCGCTTTGTCGAAGATGATTGGGAAAGCCCAACGCTCGGCGCCTGGGGCCTCGGCTGGGAAGTCTGGTGCGATGGCATGGAAGTCTCGCAGTTCACTTACTTCCAGCAGGTGGGCGGCTTGGATTGCTTTCCCGTCTCCGGCGAATTGACCTACGGCCTCGAACGCCTCGCCATGTATGTGCAGGGCGTCGACAATGTTTATGATCTGAACTTCAACGGCCTCAATGGCTCGAAGAAAATTTCCTATGGCGATGTTTTCCTGCAGGCCGAGCAGGAATATTCCCACTATAATTTCGAAGACGCCGATACGAGCATCCTGCACCAGCATTTCATCGACGCGGAGAAAGAATGCAAGGCGCTGCTCGATAAAAGTCTGAATGGCAATTATACCTTGGCACTCCCCGCCTATGACCAGTGCATCAAAGCCTCCCACACATTCAACATGCTCGATGCGCGCGGCGTGATCTCGGTGACCGAACGCCAAGCCTATATCCTGCGCGTGCGCGATCTCGCCAAAGGCTGCTGCGAAGCCTGGAGCTAGTCGGCCGGAGGAAAGGCATGATAGGTTCTCCTTCTTCGTCCCTCCCCTTAAGGGGGAATTCCTGGTATAGGCCTTCTCCCGTCGAAGATGGGAGAAGGTGCCCGACAGGGCGGATGAGGGCCCTCACCCGGCGCATGCGCGCCACCCTCTCCCATGCGACTGCACGGGAGAGGGCAATTTGGTCGTTGATTCCACAGGACAGGTCCCATGCCTGAACTCCTGATCGAACTCTTCTCCCAAGAAATCCCCGCCCGCATGCAGGCCAAGGCAGCGGAAGACTTGAAAGCCATGATCACCAATGGCCTCGTCGATGCGGGCCTCACCTATGAAGGCGCGCAAGTCCACGCCACGCCGCGCCGTCTCGTGCTCTCCGTCGAAGGCCTGAACGCCAAAGCCGCCGACATGCTGGAAGAACGCAAAGGCCCCCGAACTGACGCGCCCAAGCCAGCCATTGCCGGCTTTCTCAAATTGACAGGTCTGACGCTAGAAGAGCTGACGATGCAGGACGATAAGAAGGGCAAGTTCTATATCGCTACAATCAAGAAACCTGGCCGCGCCGCAACCGATGTGGTAGCCGAGCTCGTGCCTGAAACAATCCGCAAATTTCCCTGGCCCAAGTCCATGCGCTGGGGCTCAGGCCAGTTGCGCTGGGTTCGGCAGCTGCTTTCCATCATCTGCACCTTCGATGGCGAAGTCGTGCCCTTCGAAATCGAAGGCATCCCATCGGGCAACACCACACTGGGCCATCGTTTCCTGAGCTCAAAGAAGATCGAAGTCCGCCGCTTCGAAGACTATGCGCAAAAACTCCATAAAGCCTACGTGATCGTTGATGCAAACGTCCGCGCCGAAACCATTCGCACCGAAGCCAAGAATCTCGCCTTTGCGCAAGGTTTGGAAATGATCGAGGATGAAGGCCTGCTGAAAGAAGTGGCAGGCCTCGTCGAATGGCCCGTAGTGCTGATGGGCCAGTTCGACAAGAATTTCCTGGGTGTGCCTCCGGAAGTCATCGTCACCACCATCAAGAACAACCAGAAATGTTTCGCGCTCCGTGACAAAACTGGAAAGCTTGCCAACCGCTATCTGCTCGTTTCAAACATGGCGGCAACCGACGGCGGCAAGATGATCGTCGCCGGAAACAACAAGGTCATCGCCGCAAGACTGTCCGACGCAAAATTCTTCTGGGATCAGGATCGCAAGACAAAGCTCGAAGACCTGTTGCCGAAATTGGACAGCATCACCTTCCACGCCAAACTCGGCAGCCAGGGCGAACGCGTCAAGCGCCTCGAAGCACTGGCCGGCGAAATCGCCAAGACGATCAAGGCCGATGTTGAGAAGACAAAATTGGCTGCCCGCCTGGCCAAAGCCGATCTTGTCACGGGCATGGTCGGTGAGTTTCCCGAACTGCAAGGCCTCATGGGCCACTATTACGCACTTGATCAAGGCATCGACAAGGAAGTCGCCGAAGCAGTGCGCGATCACTACAAGCCCCAGGGACCAAGCGATACAATTCCCGTTTCAAAAATTGGGCAGGCGGCAGCGCTCGCCGACAAACTCGATACGCTTGTCGGATTCTGGGCAATCGACGAAAAGCCAACCGGCTCAAAAGATCCCTACGCGCTTCGTCGTGCAGCACTTGGTGTCATTCGCATCATTCTCGACAAGTCACTTCGCCTGCGTATGAACAAGGGTGGAGAAGACCTTCTCGCCTTCTTCGCCGATCGCCTCAAAGTCTATCTCAAGGATCAGGGCGCGCGACATGATTTGATCGATGCGGTGTTCTCGCTTGGCGGCCAGGATGATCTCCTGATGATTGTCCGCCGTGTTGAGGCTCTTTCTAAATTCCTCGACAGCGATGACGGCAAGAACTTGCTCGCCGGTGTGAAGCGTGCCTCCAACATTCTCAAGATCGAAGAGAAGAAAGACAACCGCTCCTTTAATGGCCTGCCCAATCCGCAGCTTCTCATTCAGGGCGAGGAGCGTGACCTGCACCGCGCCGTGTCCGCCGCCGAGGCCAATGCGCGGAAAGCTGTTGAGAATGAAGATTTTGGCGCCGCCATGTCGGCAATCGCCAAACTGCGTGGTCCCGTCGATGCCTTCTTCGACAAGGTAACGGTGAACGCCGACGATCCCTCCTTCCGTGAAAACCGCCTGAAACTTTTGAACCGCATCCGCGCCGCGACGCTTGCTGTGGCTGATTTTTCGAAGATCGAAGGGTAGGGAAGTAACAGCCCCTCACCCTCCCACGCCTGACGGCGCGGGAGGGTGAGGGGCGCTTCACAACGCGAAGTCCATCCGTGTGGTACCATGGCTCACAGCCGATTGGATTTCAGCGATGCTCCGTTTCAAAGGGGCCTTGCGCTCACGGGAAGATTTACAATTCTGGAGAATAGCCGTTCATAGCCGAACGGGCGTACGGTGTCAAGGGTTAAATTCCTATTTTTTTGCGTGGCGCAATTGCTGATGCCTGCCATGCGCCTCCACATATTGCCCAATCAACGCCGGAAATGAGATAAGGCACCATGACCTCCACCACCCAAGACAGCCACTATTCCTGGTTCCGCCTCGCCGTCTCGCTCGCCCTGGCCACCATCGGCGGCATCGGCATTTGGGCGGGCATTGTGGTCCTGCCCTTCATCCAGGTTGAATTCGGCGTTGACCGCTCCGGCGCGTCCTTCCCCTACACCATGAGCATGATCGGCTTTGCCATTGGCGGCGTGCTGATGGGCAGGCTTGCCGATCGCTTTGGCATCATGGTGCCCATGTTTATCGGCTCCATCATGCTGGGGCTGGGTTTCGTAGCCTCGGCCCTAGCACCCAATTATTGGACGTATGTTGCCTCCCAGGCGTTTCTCATCGGCCTGGGCTGCGCCACGATTTTTGGACCGCTTGTTGCCGATGTCTCGCTCTGGTTTCAAAAGCGGCGCGGCATCGCGGTTGCCGTTGCAGCTTCCGGAAATTACATCGCCGGCACCATCTGGCCGCCCATCCTCACCTGGGGCATTCAGACCTACGGCTGGCGTTATGCCTACATTGCCCTTGGCCTCCTCACCGTATCGCTCATGCTGCCGCTGTCGCTTTTCCTTCGCCGCAGGGCTTCATTGGATGAGCGGCCAAGCCCCTCCATCGCCGCGCGGGGCGGGGGTGGGCAAGCCCCCGATGGAACGCCCGTCCTGCAGGGCTTGCTCATCCTCGCTGGCCTTGCCTGTTGCGTGGCCATGTCCATGCCCCAGGTCCACATCATCGCCTATTGCGGCGATCTCGGTTACGGGCCGGCGCGTGGCGCTGAAATGCTTTCCCTCATGCTGGGCTTCGGCGTGGTGAGCCGCTTGGCCTTCGGTTTCATTGCCGACCGCATAGGCGGAGTCGGAACCCTCATTATCGGCTCCTTCCTGCAATGCCTCGCCCTTTTGTTTTACATCCCCTTCGATGGCCTCGCCTCGCTCTATGTGGTTTCTGCCTTCTTTGGCCTTGCCCAGGGCGGCATCGTGCCAAGCTATGCCCTGATCGTGCGCGACCATTTCCCGGCCCGCGAAGCCGGAACCCGCATCAGCCTTGTGCTCACCGCCACGGTTCTGGGAATGGCCTTGGGCGGCTGGCTGTCGGGCGAGATTTTTGACCTCACCGGCTCCTACCAAGCCGCCTTCCTCCACGGCATCGCCTGGAACTTGCTTAATATGGGCATAGCCTTCTGGCTCCTTATGGGACGCCGGACACCAAAACTGCAGGCTGCCTAAAATTTGACCACTTGACCCCGCCGCCCGCAACGTGTTTGCTGCACTGCAATATGGCGAGGAAAACGACATATCCGTTGATAAATTGCCCGGCATCGCTCGGCGCCAAGGCCGCGGGCTTGAGCGACATGCTGGGATTTGGCCTGACGGTTCCACAGGGCTTTGTCATTGCAACTGCCACCGAACTCAGCGCCGCGAGCCTTGCGGCCGCAGTAAAAAAACTCTGGCCCAGCACGATCCCCTTGTTCCTCGCCGTGCGGCCCAGCACTCATGGCCCGACGCGTGGCTACATGGAAGCCATTCTGAATGTGGGGCTGAATGATGAAACGGTCGAAGGTCTGGCAAAGCGATTGAATGACCGCCCCATGGCCTATGATCTCTATCGCCAGTTCATTGAAAATTATGGCGTGAATGTTCTGGCCTTGCGTCATGCCGATTTCGAAGACATTTTTACCGCCCACAAGGGCCCCGACCTCATTTCGAAATACAAATCATTCATCGAACAGAAGTCAGGCACAAATTTCCCGCAGGATTTGAACCAGCAATTGCGGAACGTGATCGAAGCTGCGTCGCACCGCGAAAAATCTGCAGCCCTCATTGTGCAGGAAATGGTCTATGGTGGAAATATTCATGGCGTGGCCAGCTCGCGCAATTTTTCGACAGGTGCCAATGTTCCAAATATAGCCCCTGCCTTTGTGGAAAAATTTCCAAAACTCGCATCTCAACTGAAATCTGCGCTCCATAAAGTGGAGCGCCACTTTAAATCCATACAGGAAGTCACCTTCACGGTTGAGAATGGCAAGCTGTGGCTTCTGCAAACCAAGCCAGCCAAGACCAGTGCGCGGGTTGAACTGAAAACCCTGGTGGATATGGTGAGAGAGGGCCTGCTTACAAAAACGGAAGCAGTCCTGCGCGTTGATCCCCTGATGCTTGACCAGTTTCTGCATCCCACCCTCGATGCAACGGAAACCCACGAAATATTCGTAACCGGCATTGCCGCCTCGCCCGGTGCCGTAACAGGGCAAGTGGTCTTTGACGCCGCTGAAGCCCAGCAACTCAAAACGCGCAACCGGCCGTGCATCCTTGTGCGCAGTGAAACCAGCCCGGAGGATATTCAGGGCATGCATGCCGCCGAAGGTGTGCTCACCGCGCGTGGCGGGCTTCTCTCGCACGCGGCGGTGATTGCCCGCGGCATGGGCAAGACGTGTGTTGTAGGCGCCAGTGGCCTTCGCATTGATTATGAAGCGGGCACCATGATGCACCTTGGCGTTGCTGTGAAGAAAGGCGAGACCATCACCATTGATGGCTCCACCGGTCGCGTGTTCAGAGGCCACATCGCCACCCAGAAGCCCGTGCTCTCCGGCGATTTCGCCACCATATTGGAATGGGCCGATGCCTCGCGCCGCATGAAAGTCAGGGCCAATGCCGAAACGCCCAATGAAGCCCGTTCCGCCAGATATTTTGGTGCCGAAGGCATAGGCCTCTGCCGCACCGAGCATATGTTCTTCAGCGCCGAGCGCATCGGCCCTATGCGCAAGATGATTCTCGCCGAAACCGTGGAAGCGCGAAAGGAAGCGCTCGACGAAATCCTTCCCATGCAGCGCCAGGATTTCATTGAACTGTTCGAAATCATGGCAGGCCTGCCCGTCACCATTCGTCTGCTCGATCCGCCGCTCCATGAGTTCCTGCCGAAATCCGAACATGAGATTCTTGAACTCGCCCATGATCTCTCCATTGCACCGGAGTATTTGCGCACCCGTGTCGGCGAGTTGCAGGAGTTCAATCCCATGCTGGGCCATCGCGGCGTGCGGCTTGCCGTGTCTTATCCCGAGATTGCCGAAATGCAGGCCCGCGCCATTTTCGAAGCAACCGTTGAGGTGGCGCAGAAATATGGCAAAGCGCCCATACCGGAGATCATGATTCCCCTTGTTGTCGGCAAACTGGAATTCGATTATGTCCGCGCTCGCGTTGTCGCCGTGGCCGAAGCGGTGCAAAAGGAAAGCGGCCTGGAGCTGCCCTATCTCGTGGGCACCATGATTGAATTGCCCCGTGCAACCCTGCGCGCCGCCGAGATTGCCCAGTCAGCGGATTTTTTTTCCTTCGGCACCAATGACTTGACGCAAACCACTCTCGGCATAAGCCGGGATGACAGTGCAAACTTCATTAGCGAATACACGGCGAAGGGACTTTTC
>CAZAMS010000355.1:0-4328 GCA_964486305.1 uncultured Aestuariivirga sp. | reverse complement strand
CAAACAGGACCAGATTCCGACAATTCGAGTGTTCTGTGGGTTTTCTCGGCAACTTGCGCCAACTCACGAAAGCGCCAAGCGACTCAAGCGACTCGATGACTTTCCGGACGGACACTTAGTTGAACCTAACGCTTGACGTGTCCGTATACGTCTTGCTGTTCCAAATTATCCGCCAATTTCAGCCAAGCGTCTGCGAGGTCAAGCAAATGCAGCTTGGAGTCTGTGTTGCAGGTCAAGTCGGACTGGCGAGAACATTTTTCGGCCCGTACATGATGTGCTATGATGTTGCTAGTTTCCATGGGATCACCTAGATCACGATAATTTTGGATTGAATCAATCCAAAATCTTAAACGTGATCGAAATCAATAATTTGGAGCATGATGTTATCGCCAAAGTCAGTCAACTTTGGCGCATCATGCTCTTGTTACCTTGACTGGGGCGGCGCTTGGTTATCTTAGTCTGCCGCAGAAGCCTGTCGAAGCCATTATCGCACTCAGCATTGCATTCGTCGCCAGCGAACTCATCAAGATGAGGCCGGGAGAGCAGAGGCTGTCGCAACAGCTTCCATGGCTTGTCGCCTTTGTCTTCGGCTTGCTTCACGGCTTTGGTTTTGCAGGCGCTCTGAAAGAGATTGGCTTGCCCCAGATAGATGTGCCCCTTGCCTTGCTGACATTCAATCTTGGTGTAGAGGCGGGACAACTTCTGTTCGTTTTAGCCGCCGTGATTGCATGGAAATCCATTACGGCGCTGATAAACATACCCCTACGACCGTCTCGGACTATTGCTGCTTATCTTATTGGAATTGTATCCACAGTGTGGCTGATAGAGCGACTGGTGTAAGAAACTAACCCCTGTTCATGATCAAAAAGAACGCACAACGCTTTGAATAGAAGGACGTTCTTCAGCCTCTGTCTAATCCAAGCCAAAAACGATAAATTGAACACGCATTGTATCGGACGTTTCTACAGGCGATACCGAAAACGAACCCACAGCAGTTCGATTTCTTTGATAAGCTGGTGGGTCACACCTGACATCCACCCGCGTTGAGTATTGAGCGGTCATGAAATCCCGAAACTTTTATTCATAAGGGCTTGTTTGAGCTAAACATTTCTATCCCAAACTTGTTGTGTGAAACCGCTTCGAACAATGACCCCTCCGGAAAATGATCTAATCAATTGATTCTTTTTTGACTATCTGTCTCTTAACAGGGTTCATCGTTGGACGCGAAGCGTGACCCCTCCTCAAACAGCTATTGCCAAACAATTACAACGCGATACGCGAGACGAGTGGTGGGGTCATTGTTCGGAGCGTTTTCACACACTTAGTCCATAGAGCAAACAGCTCATGTCCAATGCATGCTTAGACCAGCCCACAGGGACTATCTCGGGCGAATGCTATTTTATGTCGGCTCATGGGGTCAAACGCGCCGGGTTGGCAAATTCGGCTATCGCCAGTTAGGAGGCAATTCCGCAAATCTGATTTTACCCGCAATCGACATACAACCGGAATTAAATCGTTGAATTTTGTTGCCCCAGATGTTGCCCTGACGTTCAACCGTCCTCTAGACAAAAATCAAAGGTTCGGCTAACTGTTTGATTTTATTGGTGAGCCCGGCGCGGATCGAACGCGCGACCTACTGATTAAAAGTCAGACGCTCTACCACTGAGCTACGGGCCCCACGAGTCAACCTTCGCGGATTGGCGCGGACCATAGTTGCGGGTCGCGGGGGGGTCAAGGGCAGTGTTCCGGTTTAATTATCTGATCACACAATTGTCTTAAACAGGCCCAATATGAACGGGTTTTGTGGGCGAGGCAGATTCCTGAAATGACTGAAATTGCACTTATCGTCCTGGCAGCGGGCAAAGGCACGCGGATGAAATCGGCCTTACCCAAGGTTATGCACCGGGTTGCGGGCCGCACTCTTTTGGGACATGTCCTTGCCGCCGCCGCCGGAGTTTCCCCGAAACGGTGCGTTGTCGTGGTGGGGCCTGACATGGACGCCGTAGGTGTGGAAGCCCAGAGCCATATTCCGGGCTGCACTGTTGCCATCCAGCAGGAGCGCAAGGGCACGGCCCATGCGGTTTCCATGGCCAAGGACAGCCTGAGCGGGTTTTCCGGCACTATCCTTGTGCTTTATGCGGACGTTCCCCTCATTCAGACGGTTTCAATCAAGGCCCTGGCCGCGAAAGTGGACACGGATACGGCTGCGGCGGTTTTGGGCTTTGAGGCGGCAGACCCCCACGGCTACGGGCGCCTGTTCAAGGCCAAAAATGGCAGTATTGGCGCCATCCGCGAAGAACTTGATACATCACCCCAGGAAAAGAAGATAAGCCTCTGTAATTCTGGCATTTTTGCCGTGAACTCGGACGTGTTGTGGAAGCTGCTTCCGCAGATCAAGAATGCAAATGCCAAGCAGGAGTATTATCTCACCGATCTGGTTGAGCTGGTTGCAAGAACGGGCCTGCGTGTGGGACTTGTGACCTGTCCAGAGGCGGAAGTTGCCGGCGTGAATGACCGCGTGCAATTGTCGGCCATTGAAGCGAATTTGCAGGCGCAGTATCGGCGCGACGCGATGCTTGGAGGTGCTACACTGGTGGGACCGGAAACAGTTTACTTCTCGGCGGACACCAAGATCGGTACGGACGTGATTATTGAACCAAATGTGTTCTTTGGCCCGGGCGTTACCGTGGGTGACAACGTGCATATCCTTGCCAATTCACACCTTGAGGGCGCAACCATCAGTTCTGGTGCCAGGATTGGGCCTTTTGCACGGCTCAGGCCGGGTGCCGAAATTGGTGAAGAGGCCCATATCGGCAATTTTGTTGAGGTAAAAAAAGCGGTCATCGGCCGGGGTGCCAAGGCCAATCACCTGTCCTATATTGGCGATGCACGGGTGGGTGGAGGTTCCAATATCGGGGCAGGCACCATTACCTGCAACTATGATGGTTTCGAAAAGCATCTCACGGACATTGGGACCAATGTTTTCGTGGGATCGAACACGGCCCTGGTGGCTCCGGTCAAAATTGGCGATGGCGCAAATATTGCCGCCGGCAGTGTGATCAACGAGGATGTGCCAGCCGATTCTCTGGCCATTACCCGCTCGGAGCTGCGGGTTAAGGAAGGCTGGGCGTCGCGCTACCGGAAAATGAAAGAGGCCCGGAAGGCTGCAAAGGCCAAAGGCTAGGAGCGAGAGCATGTGTGGAATTGTTGGCATTCTCGGCAAGGAGCCGGTTGCCCTGAGCATCGTGGAAGCGCTGCGCCGGCTGGAATACCGTGGTTATGATTCAGCCGGCATTGCCACACTTGAAAATGGCGCGATTGAACGCCGCAGGGCGCCGGGCAAGCTGCGCAATCTGGAAGAGCGCCTGCGGGAGTCTCCGATGATGGGTGTTACAGGCATTGGTCACACGCGCTGGGCAACCCATGGGGCTGCCACGGAGACGAATGCACACCCCCATACGGCGGGTGATGTGGTGATTGTGCATAATGGCATCATTGAAAATTTTCGTGAGTTGAAAGAAGAACTGGCGGGCACGGGTGCGATATTTCTCACACAAACGGACACGGAGGTTGTGGCCCATCTCCTGGCGGCGGAACGCGCCAAGGGAAAGTCACCGCGCGAAGCCGTGGGCCGTGTATTGCCGCGGCTGCATGGCGCATTCGCTTTTGCCATTCTGTTCAAGTCTGAAAATGACCTGTTGATTGGCGCGCGCAAGGGCAGTCCCCTGGCCGTGGGCCATGGCGACGGAGAAATGTATTTGGGCTCCGACGCGATTGCGCTTGCTCCCTTCACCAATCGGGTGACCTATCTGGAAGATGGGGACTGGGCGGTTCTCACGCGCAATTCCGTTGAAATCTATGGCGCTGCAAATAAGCCTGTGCTGCGCCCCATAAATTTTTCCCAGGCCTCGTCCATGATGATGGACAAGGGCAATCACCGCCACTTCATGGCGAAGGAAATTGGGGAGCAGCCGGAAGTGGTTGGCCACACGCTGGCGGAGTATGTGGATTTTTCCACCCGCACGGTGAAGGTGCCGGAGAAGCTGCCGTTTGATTTCAAATCGCTCGACCGCCTGACGATTACCGCTTGTGGCACTGCATCCTATGCGGGGCTGGTGGCGAAATACTGGTTCGAGCGCATTGCGCGTTTGCCGACTGAAGTTGATATCGCCTCCGAGTTCCGCTACCGCGAAGCGCCGCTTACGCGCGATGGCTTGACCATCGTGATCTCACAATCGGGCGAGACGGCGGATACTTTGGCTGCGCTTCGTTACAGCAAGTCCCAGGGGCAACATACATTGGCCCTGGTGAATGTGCCGGAGTCGACG
>CAZAMS010000354.1:0-14934 GCA_964486305.1 uncultured Aestuariivirga sp. | reverse complement strand
AAGCCCCGCATCTTTCAAAAAAACCACTGAACTAGGCAATCGGTGGCAGGGTGACCAGAAAGACATTGGGCTCGGTTTGGCATACGCTGCAGAGCTTGAAAAGCTCGGCCAAACTGACCAGCAGTTGCAGGTCCTTACAATACTGTCGGCACAAAATCCCAAGAATGCCAATATTCAGGCAGTCTACGGCAAAAAGCTCATTGCTGCAGGACGGTCAGGGGAAGCGATCCCGGTTCTCAAAACAGTCGCGGATAATGGAACTGGCGATTGGCGCATCCTTTCGGCGCTGGGTTCGGCCTATGATCAACAGGGGCAATACAGCGCCGCCCGTGAAACCTACCAGAAAGCCCTGGCACTGAAGCCAAATCAAATTTCCGTCCTCAATAACATGGGCATGTCCCATGCGCTTGAGGGAAACCTAAAGCAGGCGGAAGAAACATTGCGCAGCGCCATGGCCCTGCCCGAGGGCAAGTCGCTGCCCAGGCTTCGCCAGAACCTTGCCCTGGTTGTTGGACTGCAGGGACGCTTTGAAGAGTCCCGGCAAATTGCCAGTGAAGATCTTCCGCCGGAAGAGGTTGAAGCGAACATGGCCTACCTGCAAAAGATGTTGTCGCAGCCCAATACATGGCAGCAGCTTTCCGGCGACGCGCAGGGCTAAATACCTAGCGCGCTTCCCGGCGAAGTGGAATCACTTCGCCGAAAAGGAATCGCGCCAAGCTAATATTTTGGAGCATGTCCTTGTCGACGAAGTCATACAACTTCGTCGAGACATGCTCTAAAATCAGTTTAACAAAAAGGCGCGAAGGTCATTCGCGCCTTTTGGCATTTAAAGGACATTCTTACTGCAACTTCATGACCAGGATTACAGACGGTCCCAGAATAATAACGAAGATTACCGGCAAGAAGAACAGGATCATCGGCACAGTAAGCTTCGGAGGCAATGCTGCCGCCTTCCGTTCCGCTTCCTGCATGCGGGCGTCACGGTTTTCCTGGGCCAGAACGCGAAGGGCCGTGCCCAAAGGCGTACCATAGCGTTCCGACTGGATAAGGCTTGTGACGACCGATTTAACCGTCGGAAGCCCGGTGCGCTTGCCCAAATTCTCAAAGGCCTTGCGGCGGTCCTGCAAATAGGAAAGCTCGGCGACCGTCAATGTTAGCTCTTCAGCCAGGGCTACGGAGCCGCTGCCGATTTCGCGCGAAACGCGCTGCAAAGCAGGTTCGATGGCCATGCCGGATTCCACGCAAATCAACAATAGATCGAGCGCGTCAGACCAGGCCTTCCTGATTGAATCCTGACGTCTGGTCTTAAGGTTTTTCAGAATAATGCTGGGCAAGTAAAAACCAAATACCAGGCCAACCGCAGTTGCGACTAATCGCATCTGGGGCGGAATGCGGTCGGCAAAAACCGTGGATGAATAGATAAAAACAATCAGCGCTACAAGGATGGGTGTGATCAGGCGAAAGGCGAGAAAGGTCACAAGGTGGCGTTCACTCCTCATGCCGGCCTGGCGCAGCGACTCGCGCGAAGCCTCGGCCTCAAATACGCTGCGCAAATTGAGGGCTTCAACAATTTGCGGCACCAGACCGCGCCTGGGCTTTTCGCGAAGCTTTGCCTCACCACTCGAGAACTGGGCCTTTTGCTGGGCGCGCATCTTGTCGCGCTCGACGGAAACCCCCTTGATACGTGCGTTGAGCTTGTCGCCTTCGAAATAGGGCGCGGCAATTGTCAGCACGGTTCCGAAAGCTGCAAAACCAACAAGAGCCGTGATCAGTACTTCGATTTGGAAGAGGTTCTCGATAAGGCTTAACATTTTTACCTTGCACCCGGCCCTAGATTTCGAAATTGATCATTTTGCGCATAACCAGAACACCAGTCGTCATCCATACCGCGCATGTGCCGAGCATGATGTTGCCGATGGTGGTGTAAAGCAGCGGATTCAAATATGTAGGATTCAAGACGGTAAGGGCGCCCATGATGATAAATGGAAGTGAACCAATGATCGCAGCTGAAGATTTGGCTTCCTGGCTCATGGATCTGATCTTTGCCTTCATCTTCTTGCGGTCGCGCAGCACCTTGGACAAGTTGCCCAGGGCTTCCGAAAGATTGCCGCCGGTCTTCGCCTGAATTGCCATAACAATTGCCAAGAAGTTTACTTCCGCCAAAGGCATCCGCTCCACCATGCGTTCAATGCCCTGATCAACGGAAATGCCAATCCGCTGGCCTTCCACAACCTCATTGAATTCCGGACCAACTGGCGGGCCCGATTCATTCGCAATGATCTTCATCGCATCTGTGACAGGAAGGCCTGATTTGAGTCCACGGACCATAACGTCAATGGCATCGGCAAAATCGTTGAGGAAAATATTCTGCCGGCGGGTACGCAGGAAATTGATGAACCAGCGTGGCAGGCCGAGAAGACCAACCACTCCTGCACCAACCGAAACATACCAGGGCAACGCAAAAATAAATGGAACAAGCGCCATGACCAGCCCCAGAACAAGCGACAACATCCAAAACATCTTTATCGACAGGTCAATTCCGGTTTGGGCAATAAGGGTACGCAAATTGAGCTTTTTTTTGCGTTGCTTCTCACGCTCGCCAACCTGGTTCAAGGAATCCTGAATCTGTTTGCGGCGGGTGTCTTTCGGATCTTCCATCAAACGCGACCGCAGTGTCTGCTTCGCCGGCATCTTGCTTGACGACGTGACTGCCTGAATTCGTTTTGAGGCCAATGCATTGACAAGAAACGGAAAAAATACTGCCAGGGCCATGCCGCCTACAGCAACGGCCACCATGAACACAAATGCAATTTGTGAGATATCCTGGCCAAAGAACATAATTGCATCTATCCTTCAATGTCTTGCGCAACAAACCTTGTAACGCATCTCCTGCTAATTTTTTCAGTCCTGATCGTTGCGTGATTCGGCTTGTTCAAGCGCCTCGGCCAAGCGTCTCTCTTCATTATAGTAGCGGGCACGATCCCAGAAATGGGGCCTGGCAATGCCAGTTGACCTGTGGCGACCGATGATCTTGCCATTGGCGTCCTCGCCCACAATTTCATAGACAAAGAGATCCTGAGTGATGATTACATCGCCTTCCATGCCCACAACTTCGGTAATGTGTGTGATGCGACGCGAACCATCACGCAGCCGGGCTGCCTGAACGATAACATCAATCGACCCGCAAACCATTTCCTTGATTGTCTTTGACGGAAGCGAGAAGCCGCCCATGGTAATCATCGATTCAAGCCGCGACAGGGCCTCACGCGGGCTATTGGCGTGGAGTGTTCCCATGGAGCCGTCATGACCGGTGTTCATGGCCTGCAAAAGATCAAAAGCTTCAGGGCCACGGACTTCGCCGACGATGATTCTTTCAGGACGCATACGCAGGCAGTTCTTCACCAGATCACGCATGGTGATCGAGCCTTCACCCTCAAGGTTTGGCGGGCGCGTTTCGAGGCGCACGACATGGGGCTGTTGCAGCTGGAGTTCAGCGGCGTCTTCACAGGTGATAATACGTTCGTCGTGGTCAATGTATCCGGTCAAACAGTTCAGGAGCGTCGTTTTTCCCGAACCCGTACCACCGGAAATCAGCACGTTACAACGGACCCGGCCAATGATTTCGAGGATCGTTGCACCTTCCGGCGTGATTGATTTGAATTTCACCAGGTCGGTGAGCTTCAAGCGGTCTCTTTTAAACTTACGAATTGTAAGTGCCGGTCCATCGATGGCCAGAGGTCCAACAATGACGTTGACGCGGGAGCCATCAGGCAAACGGGCATCGCATATGGGGCTTGCTTCATCAACGCGGCGTCCAATTTGACTTACGATACGCTGGCAGATGTTCAAGAGCTGGCCATTGTCGCGGAAGCGCACACCGGTTTGCTGCATCTTGCCGGCAACCTCAATGAATGTCAGGTTTGCGCCATTCACCATGATATCTGAAATGTCATCACGGGCCAGGAGTGGTTCCAACGGGCCATAGCCCAGGACGTCATTGCAAATATCCTCAAGCAGTTCTTCCTGCTCGGCAATGGACATCACCACATCTTTGAGCGTGATAATCTCGTTTACGATGTCACGAATTTCATCGCGCGCTGCATCGCGGTCAAGCTGGCCGAGCTGGGTTAGATCAATCGCGTCAATCAGTGCATTGAATATTGTACTCTTGATATCATAGTAATTTTCCGATTTTTTGGATGTCAATGCGGAATCGGTTTTTGGTGCCTTAGCACTTGCTGGCGGTATGCTTTTTGACCCCGGGCGCGCCGCCTGTCCGCTGAACTGCGCCCCTGACGCCGAAATACCCAGGTCAGGAATATGGCCGGGAACGGGGGCTCCGCCTGCAAATGCGTCCCCGTTCGGTGCAATGGTTTGCAGGACCGGCAGTACAGGTGCTTGCTGGGTGCCTACATCACTTCTCTTGCCAAACATTATTTCTTCCTCAACAACGGGAATTTACTAAACAGAGAGGTTTTGCCGGATTTGACGGCCTTCCCTGCTATTTCATTGCCCGCAATAACCTGTGCAAACGCTGTCAATATTTCCGCAGTTTTGGATTTCGGCGCGACTTCAAATACCATCTGCCCGTTGCTTTGGGCGGTTCCGAATGTTTGCGGATCATGGGGAATTACAAAGGATGGCGTGATGCCCACAGCCTTGGCAAAATCTGCTGCAGGAATTTCCGGGCGTTTCGGCACACCAAACTGGTTTAGAATCAAGCGCGGCGGTTTGTCATTCGGGCGGGAGACTTTGAGAAGATCAATCAGATTCTTGGTGTTTCTCAGGCTTGCGAGCTCTGGCGTTGAGGTAATTACAACTTCATCAGCATTGAGCAGCGTGTGCTTGATCCACGGGGCCCACATGTTTGGAACGTCAACCACGACACATGGCACACTGTGGCGCACCACACTGAGAATTGTTTCGATGGCACTGGCTTCGATAGTCGTGTCCCTGTCTATGCCACCAGGGCCACTCAAGAGACTGAGCTTGTCTCCCAATTTCGTGAGCATGCGGTCAAGCAGTGTTGCATCCACGCGGTCGGGTTGGCCGAGTGCATCAAGAATGCCACCAGCCGCATCCTGATTGAAATTCAATCCGGCGGTGCCAAAGGCCAGGTCGAGATCAGTTATGACCGTTTCGAGCCCGTGATTCTTCGATAGGGCCCAGGCAATATTGTGGGCAATGGAACTTGAGCCCACCCCGCCCTTGGCGCCGACGAAGGCCACAATACGACCGAGCGGTTCCGACTTCGGATCCTGATAAAGCGATGCAATGGTTTCGATAATCTGCATTTGGCCCAGGGGAGCCACAAGATATTCACTGACGCCCTGCCGCACCAATTCCCTATAAAGAATCACGTCATTCAAATGACCGACCACAATAACCTTTGTTGTCGGCTGGCAAACCTGGGCAAGCTGCCCAAGCTCAGCCAGAATCCCGTCTCTTGAACTATGCGATTCAACGACCAGAACATTTGGTGTTGGCTGTGTCTGATAAACCTGGACAGCGGCCAGAATGCCACCAAGCTGAATTGTGACATGGGCCTTGGACATGCGCCGGTCCATCGCCGCAGATTGCAGCGTTTCAGCGGTCTGCTGGTTATCGCAAAACGTGTGAATGTTAACGCGGGGCACCAATGCGACTGGAAATTCAACATCCTGTGGCGTTGCGTTACTTTGGGCAGTTGCGTTGATCATTTTCTTGACCTGTTCTAAAACTTTTAGGGCGTCGTTTCCGGGCAAATTAGTAAATAAGCTTCAAACTGTTATGGCGTAGTTGTAACTGAAATTGAACTTGCAGTGGCAGGGGTGCCAGCTGGCGGCATAATGGCTGTAACTGCCGGTGTTCGCGTTGCTGCAAGAGCTGGCGTGGTGGGACGGGGCACCACAAAATCATCGGGGTTTACGACCATAGCAGCGATGTTGTTTTGTGTGGAACAACCAAAATTCGAATATGGCTCATTGGTTGATGAATCCGCCAAATCGGACGACCAGTCACCGCATTCCTTGGTGACGGCGACGCTGCGAATGTAAGAAAGCTGTACCGGCCCCTTGGCTGTGCCTGGATAGGTTTTTTGCGTTATCATACCGGGCGAAATGCCGCTTTTCACAAGCAGTTGATAGGTTTGCCTTGCAACCTTGCCGGATGCACCGCCACCTGAAGGGCGGAGAATTGCGATCTTGGACGTGCCGGAATTACTGGCGGAACGCGCAAATCCGGAAATTGCATTGATTTGAGATGATTGCAATGTTCCGTGCCTTGACGAAATTTCCATTTTCACCGGTCCTCTGGTGACCTCGATCGGATATCGTTCATAATGGGCTACCGGCACGTAGGTGTCGTCGAGTGCCAATTCGCCGTTGCTGCATGCCGCAAGCGTCGATGACATGGCGATGAACAAAGCCAAGCCCATCTTTGAAGCGGCCGACACGGGAAGATACTTGTACATGATAGTCTCCGCTTACACTTATTCTACAATGAAACCGACGTTGCCGTGATAAACACCATCCGGATTTTGCCCGGCCGTGCCGTAAACCTTGTTCAAACGACCAAGCAGAATTGTCTGGCGGTCGGTTGGCAAATTGAAACGATCAATTGGTGTAGAGAGTTGTTTTTCCGCAACGGAACCGACGAGATAAGGCGTTACAATCACCACCAGTTCAGTTTGGTTGTTTCTATAATCACGGCTGCGGAATAGCGCACCAAGCACTGGCAGTGTTTTCAGGCCAGGCGTGCCGTCAACCAATTGACGCGTTGTGTCCTTGATTAGGCCTGCCAACATCATTGAACCGCCGCTGGGAAGTTCAATTACGGTTTCAGTGCTGCGTGAATCAATGATCGGGAAATTGCCAACCAAGCGAGAGCTTAGTTCACTTACTTCAGTTGAAATCTTCAGGTTGATGCGGCCCTCAGACAGGACCACAGGTGTGAAGCCAAGCGAAACGCCGACTTCTCTGAAGGTTATAGTGCATTCACTGTCGGCGCCAATGCCTTGGCAGGTTTCATAGGGAATTTCGCCGCCTGCATGAAATTTTGCAGGCTGGCCAGAAACGGCAGTCAGGTTGGGTTCGGCCAAGGTTTTCAGCACGCCATCTTGTTCCATGGCGCGGATTACACCAGTTATGGTGTTTGAGCCATCCGTATAAACGCCTTTGTAACCAGTGTTCGGGGTGATCGGAAGGATAGCGCCACCGACTTGAGTAATACTGGCAAGGTTAAATGCAAACTTGCCGACAGAAAGCAGGGCTTGCAGGTCAACACCAAACTGTTTCAGCACATCGCGTTGAACCTCAACAACCCGAACCTTCAACATTACCTGGTCTTCACCGGTGATTTTGATGGTATTCACGACCCACGATGTCTCGCCCGAGTCGGAAGGAAGCTTGTCAACCAGGCGCGTAATGAACTTGCGCGCAAGATCTTCTGCAGTTTTTGCTTCTGCCGCGTTGGGAGCGGTGCCGCCGAGCACAATGCTGTTGTTCACCGAATCAACAGTTATCTTCGTACCCGGAATACTTCTCTGCAGGAGCTGTCGAAGAGCGGTTATGTCAACGGCAACTTCGAGGTCAAGATTGAGAATCTGCCGGCCACCTTCATCAAAGAAGAAGATGTTGGTTTGCCCCACGCTACGGGCAAACAAATAAGCAGTGTTCTTTGAACGAACCACGGCATCCACGATTTCCGGATTGCCCACGATCACATCTTTGGCGTTGGCGGGGAGGCGAATGACAATGGATTTATTCAAGCCAATGCGTACCAAATGCCCGTCGCTTTCGGTCGCGTCTTGAATACTTTCCAAGTCGCTCGCCATGGCTGTTCTTTGCAGAACAGTGCCAGCAATCGGCATCACAATCAGCGAGCTGAAAAGAAGCGCTGCCAATTTGAGGCTCATGTGACTGGATTTGAGCGCCGGTGACCTTTGATTTCTAAAAAACATGACCTGATGCCTCAACGAGTAGACGAATAGGATTCAATGCCGTAGCGCACGAAGAGTGTGTCGCCACCGCCTTTTTTCTTGCCCAAATATTTGTCGGAAAGCTTTGGACCTTCTTTTTCCATGCTCTTGCCGTCATTTTCAGCAATTGAACGTAGCGCCAGCGCAAGCTCACCGACCGATTCAATCAAGGCGATAATTTCGGACTGACGCGGATCCAGTTCGAGTGTTGCCGTTTTTCCTTCGGCTACGGTGACTGTGTCGCTTTCCTTGTCTTGCCGGTAGGTCTGATTGATGGCCAGAACGCGCACGTTGGAAAGAACTGTTTCACTGGTGATAATCTTCTCCGTGCCCTGGGGATTATCCAGTTTCTTGATGAGAATGACGTCAACGCGGTCATTTGGAAGAATAAATCCGCCAGCCGCAGAATGCTCTGAAATCGCAACCGAGATTGCCCTCATGCCCTTCGGCAAAATGGCGCTCATAAAACCTGTTTGGCCGGGCAGAACCAGTTTCTTTTCAAGAATAGTTTCACCCTCGAAAACCGCAAGCCTGGCGCGCGCCGACAGATATGCCTCCTTGGCGTCTGGCTTCTCGTCGCGGGTGATCATCGGGTCCGTGACGTTTTCGATGGGCCAGGGTTTCCAGGCCGTTGAGCCGTCAACGAAACGTTCGCCCATGTTGATGTCTTTCGATGCTACCAGAACATCAACGGTTCTGACCTTGTTGATTTCAACAATTTCCTTGTCTGGTTTTAGGCCAATAAAGCCCTTGGCCAAAAGACCGGCCATGACGGCTGAACCGAATGCCAGACCGAGTATGACTATGCGCATTTTACTCATTTCGTACCCTTACCTTGCGCACCTGGCGCCAATTAGAATCCTGACTTTCGGACGGAATGGTCAAATTTAGGTTAATGACCGACAGATTGGTGTTGCCCCATTAACCAGAGGCCACCATCCACCAGCTTTGAGGAAACGCTAGAATGGCACCTATTGCGAAGGCATAGCCGTAGGGAACGCTTGGCTGCAGGCCCGATAATTTTTTTGCCCACGAAACATCGCGAATGTCCCAGCTCATGGAAATAAGTGACCAAAAGCCGACACAAAGTGCCAAGACGCCACCGGCAATCGCAGTGAAAACCAAGAACGGCAAGGCCTGTGAGCTGCCAAACCAAATTCCTGCCGCGGCCAAAAGTTTGGCATCACCGCCACCAAACAGTCCTGCAGAAAACAGCATAAAGCCAATAACAAAGAGGATAACACCCGTAAGCACATGGAAGCCAAATACATCAAGCGGCATACCGGTGGCCCAGGCCAAAGGAAAAAATGCCGCGAAGATAGTGAGTGTCAGCCAATTGGGAATACGAAGTGACAGGGCATCACCTGCCCCGGCGATAATCATGAGCAACGGAAAAACCGAGATCGAAAGAAAGTGTACCATGTGTCCCCAGGATATTTTTGCACAGCTGGAATTATGCGCTGGGTCCAATCATCACATGGCTGGCGTAAAGACAGAGTTAACCTTGATAAATGGTTGCACAAAAAAAGAACCATCGGGGCGGGCCCAATGGTTCCATTGTCAAACAATATTTACAAAGCCGTCTTACACGGCCCTGAAATATCTGATTATTACATGCCGTCCAGACCAGACGAGAGCTGACCGAACACGCCAGAAACAGCGGTCGCCAGGATTGGCATAACAACTACAAGCATCAAGCCCATAGCAGCAGCGATGAGGCCGTACTCAATTGCTGTTGCGCCGGATTCGTCGTTGATGAACTTCTTCATTTAAATCTCCAAGATTACTCTACAGCACCTGGCTCCTCTATAACGGTGCTTCATGCGCCGTCTCCGTGAACCATACGGTGACCATAGCCGCCACCTGTTAATGCCAAGTAAATCTTCTAGATCAGGTCAATATTTATGGTAGCTTAGATCGATTTTGGTTATTAATTCAATGTATTATTCAGTAATATTTTAGTAATTCTCCTATTTATTGGTAAATAAATTGTTATATACAAGTATTTATTTCAATACTATTTAATACGTCTAATTATTATGGAAATTTTTTAAGATATAGCGAAGTTTATGCAAGAAACATGAACAAAAACTTCATATGTTTTGTTCAGTTAACTGCGCGATGGGTTTCACCCATTAACGCAGGCCGGGTTGGTTATTGATCCATATCGGATACTACTTCAGCTCAGGTGACAGCATGATTTCAAGTTTCCCAATTTCGTAACAGAAGATTCACCATTCACGTGCAAATTGGAAATCCATTGCAAGGAAACAGTTAGATCGACTTAAGGGAAATTCGCGACATGCTGAAATTTTTACACGTTACTACAAGTGCCCTGGCGCTGGCGTTCCTTTACACCTCGGCAGCCTTTGCTGCGCAAGAGCTAATCATAAAGACGGATCAGACGCAGCTCATCAATATATCGGGCAATCCTGGTGCTGTTGTCATTGGCAATCCAAGCATTGCAGATGCCACAGTTCACGGCGACAAGATATTTGTCCATGGCCGCGCCTATGGCTCCACAAACCTTATCATACTCGATCAAAGCGGAAACCAACTTGCCTCTCTCGATATTACCGTGCAACTTGGTGGCCTGAACAATATGATGGTTTACAAGGCAGGCGCCCGCACTTCATATGTGTGCGCCCCAATTTGCGAAGCGACGTTGCAGGCGGGTGACAATGTCGATTGGTTTAGCGAAATTGCAAAAATGAACAGCAAAAAATCTGACATGGCAACAGGTAAATCAAGTGGAGATTCGGCCCCAGCACCCGTTGCTCAATAATCTTTACACATATTAACCTAATTCAGGGTCCTGCACTGCAGGGCCTTTTTTTTGGCCCACCGGCAACAAACTCGATAAAATTTGAATGAATTCTTTCAGTTGGTGGAAATGGCTTGTTGATATGAAACAATCTCACGGAAGCGCATCCATGGGCTGCTTCAACAAGGGAGTTTGTTATGCGGGGTATCACAAACAAGTTTCGTCCGAAGCTCGTACGACGCTTTGCAAAGTCTGAAAATGGGGCAACCGCTGTTGAATTTTCACTTGTCGCTTTTCCATTTTTCATGCTTATGGGCTGTATCTGCGAAACCGGCATCATGCTCTTCAGCGAGTATGCTATACAGACCGGTGTCCAGGAGGCGGCCCGCGAAATCAGAACGGGACAGGCTCAAACCGCGGGCCTTAGCGCTGCAGCCTTCAAGATGAAGATCTGCGACCTTGCAGGCATCGTCATCGACTGTGAAGCCAACCTCACCGTTTATGTGAGACCCGCAAATAGTTTCGCCGCCCTGGAAACAGCAATGCCTAACTATCTCAATGTTGGTGCCAAGCCTGACGGTACGCCCAATCCCATCTCTTATGATTGTGGCGCAGCCTCGCAAGCGGCCGGAGTTGTTGCTACCTATGATTGGGACTTTACCATGCCGTTCATGAAATTTTTGGGAAACATCAATGGTGGAGAGAAGCGTCGGTTATACGGCCTCGCGATATTCCAGAATGAGCCGTTTCCCGCGACCACCTCGTGTTCATAGGGACGGAAAAATCATGAAAAGCAAGCTCAGAAATTTCATTGGCGAATCCAAGGGTGTTGCTGCCATCGAAGTAGCATTCATCATGCCCTTTATGTTTTTGCTTTACTTTGGGCTCTTTGACATTACAGCGCTCGTTACAGTAAACAGAAAGGTAACATACGCCGCCAGCGTTGTCGCGGACCTGGTCGCTCAAAATCAGACGTCTGTACTCAAGAGCAGTATCCAAAACTATTATAAAGCTTCCAATATGGTTATGGCCCCAATACCTTCTTCCACGGTTCGCGTAGAGGTATTTGGCTATCGCATCAGCGGTTCAACGATTTCCCAGGTATGGAAAACAGACAACGCCAGTGGCAGTTCTTGCGGTGCAGATCCCTCGACGAGTACCATGGCCCCACTTATGGCTGCAGGAAATGATCTGGTGGTTGCCCGTGTCTGCACGACATATACGCCTTTTGCCTCAAGCTTTCTTGGACATGAAATCCTGGGTGAAGGGACAATAGCTGTTGGTGAAACCACTACACAAAGGCCACGGAGCACCCTCAAATTGACCTGTTACAACACGACTGTTGGTGGAGCCGTTTGCTCATAGTCTGGCACTGGCTTTAAAATCGCAAAAAGGGAGCTTACACGGGGCTCCCTTTTTGGTTTCCACTTCCCCGCCCTGATACCAGCTTTCCTGCGTTTTGCCCACTCTGGCAATGGCGCCGAACTCGCGCTAAGAGAACCGCTCCCCGGAGTTGAATAATTGGAGCTTACTGTCTTTCTCGCTGTCCTGGCTGCCGCCGTCATGCATGCCAGCTGGAATCTGCTGGTAAAACTCAAACTGGACCGGTTTCTAACGCTGTTCCTCCTGCAAACCCTGATGGGCCTCATGGGAATTGCGATGCTCGTCTTCTTTGCCTGGCCTGCCAGCGCGAGCCTGCCCTATGTCCTGGCCTCCGGTGTGCTGCATACCGGGTATAATATTTTTCTGGCGCGAAGTTACCGGGATGGCGACCTCAGCCTGGTTTATCCCATCGCCCGGGGTGCCGCACCCCTGATAACATTGCTGGCGACGTGGCTTGTCGCCAGCGAGCAAATCAGCGCGACAACCGCAATTGCCATCGGTATCCTGGTGTCTGGCATTTGGCTGGTCGCGGTTGGAAAATTAAAATCCCTCAAACTTGACAAGGTATCGCTGTTCTTTGCCCTTGGCACATCCTGCTTTATTGCCGCCTACACGGTTGTTGATGGCCTCGGGGGGCGCATATCGGGAGCGGTTTCCGGCTATACGGCCATGGTGTTCATTCTTGATGCCGTATTCATGTTTGGCGCTGGCCTCTATATGCGGGGCCGTGGAATTTTTAAAAGCGTCGCGCCCTTCTGGAAAAGCGGCATTCTGGGTGCCCTGCTTTCAGCGTCTGCCTATTGGATTGTCATATGGGCCATGACCCTGGCGCCAATTGCAGCGGTTGCGGCGTTGCGCGAATCCAGCATTTTGTTCGTCATTCTCATGTCGGCAAAATATCTCAAGGAGCAGATGAGCTGGATTCGCGTTTTTGGTGGTGTCCTGGTTGTTCTGGGTGCGGTTGCGCTTCGCCTGTCATGACGCGAGCAGATGGCTCACGTTCTTTTGGCCAAGACCCTTGCTCATTGCAGATGAAAAGACTGCTTCCACGGCATCAACCAAAAAGGTTTCCACGCCAAGTTCGGTTGCAAGTATTTTGAAGTAACCAATGTCCTTGGCCGCATTGGCAAGCGAGAACCTGTAACCCTCAAAGTCTCCGTCCAATGCCGGCGCCACCATCTTACGCAGCACGCCAGAATTGCCAGAGCCATTCAACATAACCTCATAGAGGTTGCGCCAATCGATATTGGCTTTCCGTGCGGTTCCAAAGGCCTGCGCCACAAGCGTGATCATGCCGGTTACGAGGAAATTGGAAATAAGCTTGGCGGCGTGGCCGGAACCCGCAGGTCCCATGTGGCAAATGGTTGTGGCAAAGCACGACAGCAAGGGCAAAATGCCTGCAAATATCTCAGGGCTTGCACCACAGAGTACGCCTAACTCGGCACTTGCGGCCTGTTCAGGGCCCCCGGTCAGTGGCGCATCCGCATAGCCAACGCCGAGGCCTGCAAGCTCACCAGCCAGCCTTCGTGTCGATTCAGGTTCTGACGTGCTCGTATCGATAATGATGTGACCTTCGCGCAAGCCAGGCTTCAATGCCGAGATCGTGTCTTCAACAATTTTTGACGAGGAAAGACACAGGACGATGTAGTCACAGTTCTGAGCGATTTCTTCCAAACTATTGGCTTCGCGGGCACCCCTGGTGACCAAGTCTACAATTGGAGGGCGATTGCGATGGGCAATGACCTGAACCTGATGGCCGCTTTTCAGCAAATTGAGCACCATGCCATGCCCCATAAGACCGGCACCTATGAAACCAATTCTCATGCTTGCCTCCACCCCAACCCATGCTAGTTTCCCGCCCTTAAACAGGAGCGGATTGCATCATGGCGTTACACAAGAATTTCATCAATGGCGAATGGGTTGCAGGCAAAGATGCCAAGGACAATATCAACCCTTCCGATGTTTCAGACATTGTTGGTGAATATTCGCAAGCCGACAAGGCGCAAACAGAAGCGGCAATTGCTGCGGCACAGGCAGCCGCGCCGGCATGGGCGGCAACCACACCACAACAACGGGCCGATATCCTTGAAACGGCGGGCATTGAGCTGCTGGCCCGCCGGGAAGAAATCGGCCGGCTGCTGTCGCGCGAGGAAGGAAAGCCTCTGGCCAACGGCATTGCTGAAACAATGCGCGCGGCCCAGATTTTCAAATTCTATGCCCAGGAGGCACTGCGCATTGAAGGCGCCTCCGTTGCCTCGGTGCGGGCTGGCGTGGATGTTGCCATCACCCGCGAACCTCTTGGTGTGGTTGGGCTCATTTGCCCGTGGAATTTTCCAATTGCCATTCCGGCCTGGAAAATGGCTCCGGCGCTTGCCTTTGGAAACACGGTTGTGTTCAAGCCAGCCGATCTCGTTCCGGGAACAGCGTGGGCGCTGGTTGAAATCCTGTCGCGTGCTGGGCTGCCCAAGGGCGTGCTCAACCTGGTCATGGGGCGTGGTTCGGTCGTAGGGCAAGCCATGCTCGATTCCCGTGGCGTGAACGCCATATCATTTACGGGTTCAGTCGAGACGGGCGCCAAAGTTGCCATGGCCTGTTCCGGGCGGGGTGCCAAGTATCAGTTGGAAATGGGCGGCAAGAATCCGCTGATCGTTCTGGATGACGCCAATATCGATGCAGCCATTGCTGCCTCCATTGACGGGGCTTTCTATCAGACAGGACAACGCTGCACGGCCTCGTCACGCTTTGTCGTTCAAAGCAAAATCCATGATGCCTTTGTTGAGAAGATGGTTACGGCCATGAAGGCGCTTAAAGTGGATCATGCCCTGAAAGA
>CAZAMS010000353.1:0-2323 GCA_964486305.1 uncultured Aestuariivirga sp. | reverse complement strand
ATCACTTGGCAACCGCAACCCATCTCGGGCAAACTGCTTGCAGGTGATGTCAGTCCACATGTGTCTCTCCGTCGCTGCTTCGCAACAACGACTGAATCACAAAACACTGATATCACCCAACTTCTTTTTCGGTCAGACACTGAGAAATGTCAATTCTTGGACAGACTGTCAGACATGATCGCTGGCAGCAAAGCTGGCTGGGGCGCGAGCCTTGACAATCTGACGAATGAACTAAGTCCCTAGCTTCATGTCATCAAGCAGAACGACGCTTTCCTGCTCATTGGGATCGGTACGGGCAATGAGGGCGCGGGCGGGTTTGTTGGTTGGGTTATAGGGCTGGTGGGGGACGCCGGCGGGGATATAGACAAAATCTCCGGCTTCGACCCTATCCTTGAATTCAAGATTGGGGCCGTGGAGAAATTCGGTCACGCCTTCGAGCATGTAAATCGCGGTCTCATGGGCCTCGTGATAGTGAGGCTTGGCGGAGGCCCCCGGCGGCATCACCAGCAGGTGCATGCAGATGGCATCCGCGTTTGCTGACTCCGCTGAAATGCCAGAGAAATAATTGAGGCCCTGCTTGCCAAGGAAACCCTTTCCACCGCGCACGACTTTGCAAGTTTTCATTTGGTTTTCGCCTCCGACTGCTGTTTGACAACGCTCCAGGCTCTTATGATTGCCTCGGCGCTGCGTTTGCCTTCATCCACATCAGTTTCCCAACTTATGACAGTGAGCCGCATGATGTGGCAACCGCGCCAATTGGCGCCGCCCGCAAAGCATTCGCCCTCTGACTGAATGCGAGAAATCGTATCGCGGGTCAATTGATCACCACGCTCAGTTGTTTCGTCACTTCCGAAGCGCACGATGATTTGGTTGAGCACGACATCGTTAAGTATTTCAATTCCGGATTCGGCGGCAAGTATCGTGGACATAACACGCGCCACATGACAATGACGCTCCACCATCGCTGTAATGCCGCTGCGGCCTAAATGCTTAATCATTGCCCAAGTGGCAAAACCACGGGCGCGCCGCGAAAGCTCCGGGACGTAATGCGTGGGATCGCGCTCACCCTCAGCTGCGAGAGGCAGATAACTTGCCGCGATGGTCATGGCGCGCCTATGGGCCAATTCATTTCGGACAATGGCATAGCCACTGTCATAGGGCGTTTGCAGCCACTTGTGGCCGTCCGTAGCCCAAGAATCGGCACCCTCAATTCCAGTTGTTAGCTTGCGCGTCGTGGGACCGACACGTGCCCACAATCCGAATGCACCATCGACATGCAGCCAGGCGCCCACCCTTTTTGCCAGTGGCACAATGTCAACAAATTTGTCGAATGCACCCGTATTGATCTGGCCTGCCTGTGCAATCACGATTGCTGGCCCATTCACCCTGGTGATCGCATCGGCAAATGCTGGAATCTGCATGGCACCTTGCGTGTCGGTTGCAATGCGCACAACACGGTCGTGGCCAAGACCCAGAAATTGCAAGGCTGAAAATACCGTTGTATGGGCATCGTCGCCAATCAGCACGGTGATTGGCGGTGCCCCAAACAGGCCATCCGCATCTGCGTTCCAGCCGGCCTTTCGCAACACCTCATCACGGGCCGCCGCAAGGCAAACGAAATTTGCAACCGTTCCACCCGTGACAAAGCCTACGGAACTCTCGCGCGGCAGATCGAGGAGTTCAAGCAACCAGCCCGCCGCCGCAGTTTCCGCCGCTGCAGCAGAAGGTGCCGCATGGTGATTGGCCGTGTTCTGCCCCCAAGCTGAGGTCAGCCAATCGGCGGCCATGCCCACGATGTGCGATCCGCCGACAACCCAGCCAAAGAAGCGAGGGCCAGTGGCCATTTGCAGGCCTTCATCGGCTTTCTTTGCCAAATCCTTGATGACTGCGTCGCCGTCACTAGGGCCTTCGGGGAGCGGGCTTTCAAAAAGGGATTTCATCTCGGCATAGGATTTCACCGGTCTTTGTGGCCGCGTTCCGATGCTCTTGCGAAATTTCAGCGCTGCATCAGCTGCCGCATCAAGAATGCGCTCAGCTGCTTCCTCGACTTTCATCGTCCTCCCCTTATTTCCTTCGCGCCATGGTCACGCCATCGCAGATTGGCACCATGACGAGATCGACGCGTGAATCTGCCAAGATCATTGCATTGAGGGCGCGCAGAGCTGAGGTATCCTCATCCTTGATTGAAGGGTCGGCGACACTGCCGCTCCACAGCACGTTATCAATCACCATTACGCCGCCGGGCCGCAGAAGTTTCAAGCCACCTTCGTAATAGATGTCATAGGAGGCTTTATCGGCATCAATGAACATCAGATCGAAACGC
>CAZAMS010000352.1:0-9304 GCA_964486305.1 uncultured Aestuariivirga sp. | reverse complement strand
CTACAACGGCAACATCCTGGTCAATGCGATGGCCGTGGGGCTGGCCGATGCCGACAAGATTTTCTATTCCAAGGCCAAGGGCGTGGGCCTCCCCGTGGTCTATCTCGGAGCTAAAACCGGGCGGGATGGCATCCACGGCGCTACCATGGCCTCCGCCGAATTTGACGACAACGCCGATGAAAAACGCCCCACCGTGCAGGTGGGCGATCCCTTCACCGAAAAATGCCTGCTCGAAGCCTGCCTCGAATTGATGGCCTCCGGTGCTGTTATTGCCATTCAGGACATGGGGGCCGCGGGCCTCACCTCGTCTGCTGTCGAAATGGGAGCTAAAGGCGATCTCGGCATTGAGCTTGATCTCGACATGGTGCCCTGCCGCGAAGAGCACATGAGCGCCTATGAAATGATGCTGTCGGAAAGTCAGGAGCGCATGCTCATGGTGCTTCGCCCGGAACTGGAAAAACAGGCCGAAGCCATCTTCCACAAATGGGGCCTGGATTTCGCCATCGTTGGCCACACAACCGACACGCTGCGCTTCATCGTGAAGCACGAAGGCGAAGTGAAAGCCGATCTGCCGATCAAGCAGATGGGCGATGAAGCCCCCGAATATGACAGGCCCTGGGTCGAACCGAAAAAGCTCGCCGTTTTGAACGATGTACCCGGCCCCAATAATTTAAATGCCGCGATCCTCAAAATCATGGGCTCGCCGGACATTTGTTCAAGGCGTTGGGTCTGGGAACAGTATGACCATTTCATCGGATCCAATTCGGCGCAAATTCCCGGCGGTGACGCGGGCGTGGTGCGCGTTGGCCCCAACAAGGCCGTGGCACTCACCACCGATGTGACGCCCCGCTATGTCGAGGCCGATCCCTTTGAGGGCGGCAAGCAGGCCGTGGCCGAAACCTGGCGCAATCTCACCTGCGTGGGAGCTGTTCCCATCGCCATCACCGACAACCTGAATTTCGGCAATCCGGAAAAACCGGAGACCATGGGCCAGCTCGTCTTCGCCATCAAAGGCATCGACGCCGCCTGCCGCGCGCTTGATTATCCTGTCGTTTCAGGAAACGTGTCGCTCTACAACGAAACCAATGGCCAGGCCATTTTGCCCACTCCCGCCATTGGCGGCGTCGGCCTCCTCACCGACCTCAGCAAGATGACCACGCTGGCCCTCAAGGCCGCTGATGAAGCCATCCTGTTGCTCGGCGGCCACGGCACCCACCTCGGCCAATCCATCTACCTCCGGGAAGTCTTTGGCCGCGAGGAAGGCGCTCCCCCGCCCGTCGATCTGGCCAAGGAAAAGGCCCACGGCGACTTCGTGCGGAACCTCATCAATCACAGCCAAGTCACTGCTGTGCATGACATTTCTGACGGCGGCCTGGCTGCCACGGTCATAGAAATGGCCCTCGCCTCCGGCTTCGGCGCAAGTCTCGATCAGTTGAATCATGAAGCCCTCTTCGGCGAGGACCAGGCCCGTTATGTCTTCACCTGCAAACCCTCGGAAGCCGCCAAAATCATCACCCAGGCCCATGTCAAAGGCATTGATGTGATCCGCATAGGAACGGTAACAGACGATGCTACATTGAATGTCCAGGGCCAAGCGACTATATCACTGGCAGAGCTGAAAAGCACCCATGAGGGCTGGTTCCCAGCCTATATGTCGGGCGAACTTTAAGGAATGACCCATGGCCATGGCCGCCGCCGAAATTGAACGCTTCATCAAGGAAGCCCTGCCCGATGCGAGTATCGAAATCCGCGATCTCGCAGGCGATGGCAATCACTATGCCGCCACCGTGATGTCAGCAGCCTTCAGGGGCAAGTCTCGCGTCCAGCAGCATCAAATGGTATACGCATCACTCAAAGGCCGCATGGGCGGCGAGCTGCACGCGCTGGCATTGACAACGAGTGTTTTGGAAAATGGATAGCCAATGTCCGGTTTAGTAGCACTCGTTACCATCGGATTGATTCTTTCAGTACTGTTTATAGCGTTGGTTGTTTTTGCTGTGAGCCTGTGGACAAAGACCAAGTTCGGCCATGAATATAATTGGAAGCCTGACCTATCATCAAACGTACTTGACCCAGCCAATTTGGATCCAAATTTAACAAATCCATGGCGATTTGACCAACAAGCCATCACCTCTGTCCCGAAGACAGAAGAGCAATTGCACGAAGAAAGACATGCTTACCTTAGAGAGAGAAAAAGTTATGACTGACATTGCAGAATGGATCGACAATGAAGTGAAGACCAATGATGTGGTCCTCTTTATGAAAGGCACGCCCGAAATGCCCATGTGCGGCTTCTCCGGCAAGGCCACGCAGATTCTCAACCACATGGGCGTGCCCTTCAAGGGCATCAATGTTCTGGATTCCGATGAGGTCCGACAGGGCATCAAGGAATATGCCAACTGGCCCACCATTCCCCAACTCTGGGTCAAGGGCGAATTCATCGGCGGCAGCGACATCATGATGGAAATGTTCCAGTCCGGTGAATTGAAACAGCTGCTCACAGAGAAGGCGATTGCCTAAGCCAAATCCCTTGCGGGTTTTACTGACAGGCGCAAACGGTTTCATTGGAAGCTATATCGCTGCGGCACTCTTGCGTGACGGCTACGGCCTTGTTGCAGCCGTTCGCAACCCGGCAAAATTTCTGCAGCGCTTTCCAACTGCGCAAGCGATTGCCGCTGATTTCAATGTTGACATAACGCCAGAACTTTGGTCGCCGCGACTGGAGAATGTCGACGCGGTAATTAATTGCGCTGGTATACTGCAAAGCAGACTTGGCCAAAGTGCTTCCCGCATTCATGCGCAAGGCCCTGCTGCACTGTTTAATGCCGCTGCACAGATAGGCATTCAAAAAATCATCCAGATTTCGGCTATCAGTGTTGCAGCAGATACGGAGTATGCCAGAACCAAACTCATGGCTGATGACAACTTGCAGAAGCTGGATGTCAACTGGACCATCTTGCGCCCCTCCATAGTCTATGGCCAACAGGCCTTCGGTGGCACTGCCATGTTGCGCGCACTTGCATCCTGTCCCTTCGCAATCCCAGTCATCAGCGATGGACGCCAAATTGCAACACCAATCCATATTGAAGACCTTTGCAGGACAATCCTTCTTTGCCTGGGATCGTCCGCATTGAACCGAAAAATCATTTGCCCCTGCGGCCCTCAAAACGTTGAAATGCGAGCCATGCTGCCGCTGTATCGGCGCTGGTTGGGCCTTGAGGACGCTCCACTCATCCATGTGCCCGCAAATCTTGTTGCTGTCGCTGGAAAGCTGGGCGATTGGTTTGGCTCAGGGCCCATCACCACAACGTCAATCAAGCAATTGGCGCACGGCAATGCTTGCGACCCGGCAGCCTTTACCGCAGCAACCGGCATAATTCCCATCACAATGGAGACTGCCCTTCAGCGAGAACCAGCCAGCACCGCGGAGCTTTGGCATGCACGGCTCTATCTTCTCAAACCACTGGTGCGAGTATCCCTAATTTTCTTATGGTTCATGTCTGGCCTCGCTGGATTGCTTGCACCGCCAGCAATAATTCTTCAAAACCTCAGCGGATTAGGCCTGCCGGAAGAACTTGCCATCACTATAGGACGTGCTGCATCTTTGATTGACATTGGCATAGCCTTTCTGTTGCTTATAAATCCCTGGCCAAAACAGGCCTTCTGGCTGCAGATCTCTGTCATCAGCATCTATACGGCTTTGCTCACAGTTATTTCCCCCTTCTTGTGGCTTGATCACTTCGGCGCGCTGGTAAAGAACGTCCCTGCATTGGTGTTGGTTGCGCTCCAGCGCATTCTTGACGAGGAACGGTAATGGACTACGGCTTCGTGCTGAAATGGACCCATGTTTTGAGTTCCGCAATTTTGTTTGGAACCGGTATTGGTACGGCTTTCTTCATGTGGATGGCACATCTCTCAAACAATGTTTCCGCTATCTCACATGTTTCAAAAATTGTGGTGCGGGCTGACTGGATTTTTACATCGGTGTCAGGGGTCGCCCAACCCATAACAGGTGTATTGCTCGCCCAGCACAACGGATACAACCTCTTCGAACCTTGGCTCACAAAGACCTATGTGCTGTATGGAGTTGCACTGGCCTGTTGGCTGCCTGTTGTTTGGCTGCAAGTACGCATGCGTGATCTCGCTGAAAGTGCGTTACGCAAGAACGAAGTGTTGACACCCGAATATTACAGAAGTGCTAAAGTGTGGTTCGCATTGGGTTGGCCCGCCTTTTTGGCATTACTGGCGATTTTTTACTTGATGGTCGCAAAGTCCGGCTAGACAATCCAATCATTTCCAGTCCAATTTTCAGACATATCTAACGAGCGTCAGCGTCATTTGACGCCAGAACTTTCCTCGAGCATTCTAGTCGGATGCTCACCCTCTTCTACGCTTCCGGCACATGCGCACTCGCCTCCCACATCACGCTGGAGGAAGCTGGCGCGACCTATGAGGCAAAGCGCCTTAACTTTGCCGAGAATGAACAGCGCAAGCCGGAATATTTGAAGATCAATCCCAAGAGCAGGGTTCCCGCCCTCGTGACCGACCAGGGCATCCTCACCGAAACACCGGCCATTCTGGTTTACGTCGCGCAAATGTTTCCCAAGGCCAATCTTCTCCCACACAACGATCCCTTCCAATTGGCTCAAATTCAGTCCTTCAACAGTTACCTCTGCTCGACGGTGCATGTGGCCCATGCCCATCGCATGCGCGGCTATCGCTGGACCGATGATGCACCGGCAATGGAAACCATGAAAAAGAAGGTCCCGCAAAACGTCGGCGATTGCTTCGATCTCATCGAGCGCGAATATTTCAAGGGTCCCTGGGTCATGGGCGAGACCTATAGCATCAGCGATCCCTATCTCTTCACCCTCGCCAGCTGGCTCGAAGCCGACGGCGTGGACCCCAAGCGCTTTCCAAAAGTGCTGGACCACCGCAACCGCATGGCAGAACGGCCAGCCGTCAAAAAGGTCCTCGCCAGCGAAAGCGCCTGAACATATCAGCCCCGCGTTGCCGTTTATGGACGGCTCAGCGCTCTTGAAGCATTCTACTGGCCAGCCATGACCAACCAATCCAGCAAATCCACAGCCTTCGCTTTGTTGGGCTTCACCGTGCTCGTATGGGGCGCAGCACCCGCCTTCATCCGTTCCTTCTCGTTGGCTGCAGGTGCAGCGGACGCGTTGGTTATCCGCTCGGCCGCCGTTGCCGTTTGTTGCCTTTGTCTACTGCCTTTCTTCGGCAGATTGGGTATTGCGCGAAAGGATATTCCGCGCCTCTGCCTGATTTCGCTGATCGGCATATTCGGTTACACCTCCGGCTCAATTTTCGGCTTCGCCTATGTGACATCCGCCATCGGCGGCATTGTCATTTCGACCCAGCCACTGCTGATCGCCCTGCTCGCCAGCATGGTCGGTGCCGAGCGCCTGACATTGGCTACCGTCACTGGTCTTATCGTTTCATTCGCCGGTTCCCTCTATCTTTTCAGCGGTGACGCGCAAGATGGCCTCAGCCATTCAAGCATGATCACCGGCGGCCTGTTGATCTTCATGAGCGGCGCGTTTTGGGCAGTCTATGTGATTTACAGTAGAAGTCTCATTCAAGCCTATGGGTCGGTGAAAATTTCAATGCTGTCATTGGCGCTTGCAGCACTGCCGGCCCTGCTTTTCATATCGCCCGGTACATGGACCACCGTCACCAGCCTGAACCAGGAGGCGATCCTCACGCTGTGCTATCTCACGGTCATAGGCACCCTTGTCACCCTCGGCACATGGAACTATGCGGTTGGCCAGCTGCGCCCCACTGCGGTCGGCGCCTCACTTTATCTTATCCCGGTTTTTGCGATTATGGCCGGGGCCCTGCTGCTTGACGAAGTAATCACGCCAACGACCCTGATTGCGGGCGGCATCATTCTGTTTGGCGTTGCCATCGCCCAGTTTGGCCCGTTCATTCGCAAAAATCTTTGGCAAAGCAGTACTTGACTTTATAGGAAAAAAAGCCTAAGATGAAATCATGATTACGACAGAAAACAAATTCCCTGGTACTTCACCCCCGCGGTGATCATCGTCGCGGGCTGCCTCGTGGCCATGGTGAACTTTGGCGTCCGCTCGAGCTTCGGACTCTTCACCGCCCCAATTTCGGAGGCCCACGCCTGGCCCCGCGAAATTTTTTCCTTCGGCCTTGCCCTGCAAAACCTTCTCTGGGGCATCGCCACGCCCATCGCCGGCGCCTTGGCGGACCGTTATGGATCTGCCCGCGTACTCATGGTTGGCGCCATCCTCTACGCCATTGGCACGGTCGTTATGGCGGTAGCTGAGGCCCCACTGATGTTCCACTTCGGTGCCGGCATCCTGATTGGCGTCGGTGTTGCCTTGTCATCTTTCGGAATTGTCATGGCGGCCCTCGGCCGCATCGTGCCGCCGGAAAAGCGCTCCTGGGCCTTTGGCATCGCAACCGCTTCTGGTTCCCTCGGCCAATTCATTTTCGCACCCCTCGGCGGTGCCTTGATCTCCGCCTATGGCTGGGAAAACGCCCTCCTCATCCTCGCGGCATCAACCCTGCTTATCCTCATTTTCGCGCTTCCTCTCATGGTGCAAAACAGCTCAAGCACTAAGGTGACAGCGGGCGAAGCCGACATCACCATGCGCCAGGCCGTTGGCGGCGCTTTCGGCCATGGTTCATACCTCTTGCTTGTATCCGGCTTCTTCGTCTGCGGCTTTCAGCTTGCCTTCGTCACCGTTCACCTGCCGCCGTACTTGGCCGAACACGGCATCAGCAAGGAATTCGCCGGCATCGCCATGGGGGCCATCGGCCTGTTCAATGTTGTGGGCTCCTACATGTCGGGGATCATCGGCGGCAAATACCAGAAGCGAGTCCCTTTAAGTCTCATCTATGTCTTGCGCTCGATTTCCATTGCTGCATTCATCCTCTTGCCGATCACCCCGGTCACCACGATTATCTTCACCGCTACCATGGGCTTCCTCTGGCTCTCAACCGTGCCGCTCACTATGGGACTTGTCACAGTGATGTTCGGCACCCGCTACATGGCAACGCTCTATGGTTTCGTTTTCCTGAGCCACCAAATCGGCTCCTTCTTCGGCGTCTGGCTCGGCGGCAGGCTCTATGACCAGTTTGGCTCCTATGATCCCGTCTGGTGGATGGGTGTTGCCTTGGGGTTGTTTGCAGCCATCGTGCATCTTCCCATCAAGGAAATGCGCGCGCCAAAATTTGCCGCGGCCTGAGCCATGCGCTGGCCCGGCCACCGCCTTGCCATCAGCCTGTTCTTCAGCGTGATTTTCCTGTGGGTCGCTGTCATGGCGATCCTCATGCGGCAGGCCTCACTGCCACCGGAAGCTTCAGGCCCCATGCTTGCCGTGTTCGAACCTGGAACAACCCCCGATGACATCTTCGCCAAACTCACAATTGCAAGCGCCCGGCCGATTCGCGAAACCGCCTTCGGCTTCATCTGGGTGGTGGCAGGAGATGAGCCCGGGCTGGCGGGACGTCTCGCGAGCCAGGGTGCAATCGGCGCCTACCGCGAACTCCCTCTGAACCCTACGATTGCCGGCTGTTTTGCTCTTGCCGATGCCAAAATTGCGGCATACACGGGGCCATGATGAACGCCCATGACGCGGTAGCACAACTCAAGGCCAACGTGGCCGTGCCCTTCACCCAGGCGCATGCCATGCCCAAGTCTGTCTACACGTCGGAAGATTTCGCAACCAAGGAAGTTGAACAGATTTTCAGCAAGGAATGGTTCTGCGTGGGTCGTGCCAGCGGGCTTTCCAAACTCGGCGATTACATAACGCTCGAGTTGGCCAATCAGCCCATCATGGTGATCCGTGATCGCGGCGGCACCCTGCGGGCCCAGTCCAATGTCTGCCTGCACCGCATGTCCATTCTGCTGAAAGACTCCGGCAATACCGGAACCATCGTCTGCCCCTACCATGGCTGGAGCTACAATCTTGATGGCTCGCTTCGCGCCGCGCCCGCCATGACGCACAATGAAGGCTTCTGCAAAGACAACTACCGCCTGCCGCAAATCCGCTGCGAGGAATGGTTGGGTTGGGTGATGGTCACGTTCAATCCCGATGCGCCTTCGCCTTACAAAAAGCTTGCTGATGTCGAGGACCTGATCGCCGACTATTGCATGGAAAATTATATCGAGGATTTCCACGAGCAGTTTATCTGGAACACAAATTGGAAAGTGCTCGCCGAGAATTTCATGGAGAGTTACCACCTCCCCGTCTGCCATGCCAAAACCATCGGCGGCCTGTCAAAGCTTGATGAGATGATTTGTCCGCCGGGATTGCCAACTTTCAACTATCACACCATCCTCAAGGACGACACGCTGAAGATCGCGTTGGCCCATCCCTCCAATACGCGCATGGTCGGCGAACGCCGCCGCACAACCTTCCTACTGGCCATCTATCCCAGCCTGCTCATAACGTTGACACCGGGATACTTCTGGTATCTCTCGCTCCACCCCCATGGCGCTGGCCAGGTGCGCGTCATTTTTGGTGGCGGCATGTCACCCGATTTTGCCAATGACCCGGACGCGCAAGCTCATTTCAGGCAACTCAAAGCCCTGCTCGATGACGTCAACGTTGAGGATAAGGGCTGCACCGAACGGGTGTATCGTGGCCTGTGTTCTGACTTGGCCAAGCCCGGCCACCTCTCCCATCTGGAGCGGCCCAATTTCGACTTCGCCTCCTACCTCGCCTCAATGCTGAGCGCTTAATGCCAGACCTCAGTAAAGTGCTGGCGGATATTTCCGCTGAAATGGCGGCCACTTCAATTCGTGGCAAAGTGGCGGACTATATCCCCGAGCTTTCCAAAATTGATCCGGCAGGTTTTGCCATGGTTGTTGCAACCAATGATGGCACCATTCACAGCGCAGGTTTTGCCGAGCAACTCTTCTCCATCCAAAGCGTCTCGAAAGTTTTCACGCTGACCCTCGCTCTTGGCATTCACGGCAATGCCCTGTGGAAGCGCGTAGGCCGTGAACCCTCCGGCAGCGCCTTCAATTCCATCGTGCTTCTCGAACATGAGCATGGCATCCCGCGCAATCCATTCATCAATGCCGGTGCCATCGCGGTCACTGACCTCGTTTCAGCAGGCCATCAGCCCCGCGAATCCATCGGAGAAATCCTGCGCTTCATCCGCTTTCTCAGTGGCGACGAAACCATTGTCATCGATGAGGCGGTGGCAAAATCAGAAACCCGCACCGGCCACAAGAACTTTGCGCTCGCCCATTACATGAAAGCCTGCGGCAATCTCGTGGGTCAGGTGGATATGACCCTTGGTG
>CAZAMS010000351.1:0-3593 GCA_964486305.1 uncultured Aestuariivirga sp. | reverse complement strand
TTTGCCGCATCACATCGAGAATGCCTTTCCGGGAGACGCCTGAAGCATGTCGCTCAATGTCGCCGTCCAGATGGACCCCATCGAGAAGATCAACATCAAGGGCGATTCCACCTTTGCGATGATGCTGGAGGCGCAGCGCCGCGGCCATACGCTGTTCTACTACCAGACGAAAACCCTGGCGCTCGCCTCCGGCATTCTCTCGGCCACGGGCCATGATGTGCGGGTCAAGGACGAAGCCTCGAATTTCTATTCGCTTGGCGAGGAAGAGCGTGTGAGCTTGAGCGACTATGACGTCGTTCTCATGCGCCAGGACCCGCCCTTTGACATGGGCTACATCACCGCCACCCACATGCTGGACCACATTCACCCCCGGTCGCTGGTGGTGAATGATCCCACGGAGGTGCGCAACGCGCCGGAGAAATTGTTCGTCCTGAATTACAGGGAGTTCATGCCGCCCACGCTGATCACCCGCGACGCTTCCGAGCTCGCGGCCTTCCGCATGCAGCATGAGGACATCATCATCAAGCCGCTCTATGGCAATGGTGGCATTGGTGTGTTCCGCATCAGGGGCAGCGACCAGAATTTTGCATCGCTTCTGGAAATCTTCGGCCACACCTTTCCCCATCAACCCTACATCGCGCAGAAATATCTGCCTGATGTGCGGAAGGGCGACAAGCGCATTATCCTGGTGGATGGAAAATTTGCGGGCGCCATCAATCGGGTTCCCGCCGCCCATGAAACCCGCTCCAACATGCATGTGGGCGGGCGGCCCGAGCCTGCGACGCTCACCCGGCGGGAGCGGGAGATCTGCGAGGCCATGGGGCCGGACCTGAAAAAGCGCGGGCTGATCTTCGTCGGCATCGATGTGATCGGGGATTACATAACCGAGATCAACGTGACCTCGCCTACCGGCATCCGCGAAGTGAAACGTTTCGGCGGCGCCGACATCGCAGCGCTGATCTGGGACGCGATTGAGGCGAAGGTGATTGGGTAGGTCTTTCTGGTTTCTGTTAGTGCACGTGGTGAAGAGGCCTTCATCCGCCCGTTGGGCGCCTTCTCCCATGCAAAGTTGCACGGGAGAAGGCGATAATCTCCAAAGGTTTTGCCTTCGCCCGTCCGAAGGATGGGAGAGGTGGCCGAAGGCCGGATGAGGGCTCTTCGTCGCAAGATTCAGTATGTGACGATCATGTTCTAACTGAAGGTCAACACCGCAAAGAGCACGGCAAGCAGGGCCGAAATGCCAGCCATCGGCCCCAGTTTTGGAAGGCGTGCGGCCAAGGCCACATTGCCCTTGCGGATTTCCGCGTAGGTCATGTGGATGAGGCCGACCACCGCGGTAAGCGACAGGATGAATATGGCCTTGACCCAGAACATGTCTGGCAGGCTGGCAATGCCACCCCACTTGCTCCACACCAAGATAAGGTCGCTGACCCACATGAACACAAGACCGATGAGGGACACGTTCGCCAGGATCGGCCCAAGCCCCCGCACGGCCCTTGCATCATCGGCGGGAAGGACAAGCGCCCGGCGCATGATCACGGCGCTGGCAAAACCGCCGCCGGCACCGAGCATGAGGCCGACAAAATGGAGAAAAAGGAGCGCTTCGTTCATTTTAGATCCCCCTTGTCGATGTTTTTCCCTGAAGGATTCAATACATGAAGTCTGCTGCGGTGGAAAGGCGGCGGCATTGGAACCAAATTATTCCCCCTCGAAAGGGATTCGCTTGTAAGGCCCCCAGGACTTTGTCCACGCCTCGGTTTTCCATCGAAAAAAGAAATGCGTGCAAATTCCCGCGAGAGAAAGCAGAAGGAGCAAAAGCCCTACGGCACCCAAACCCATCCACACATAAACACCAACGGCGACTACGAGCAGCACGCTGTATTTGGCAATTCGAAACCCGCGCGACTGCGCGTGCAAGGCGATATATTTTTCCTTCCTATAGAAATCTTTGAAGGTCATAGTCTCCCCCTCTTTTTTTTCTCACGCCGCATCTGCCGGATGGACGCGCTTCTTGATTTCTGCGCCGCGTTCGCGCTCGACGATGGCAATGTCATATTGGCTTTGCAGGTCGAGCCAGAATTGGGCGGTGTTGCCGAAGTAGAGCGCCAGCCGGAGAGCGGTATCCGCCGTGATTGACCGTCGGCTGTTGAGAATGTCAGTGACGCGCCCCGATGGCACGCCGAGATCAAGCACAAGCCGGTTGGCGCTGAGTTTGCGCGCTTCCAATTCGCGGCGGAGAAGACGTCCGGGATGTATTGCAGGTGCCATGGTTTACACCTTGTGATAATCGACAATTTCTACTTCATGGGCATCACCGCCCCAAAACTCGAAACAGATGCGCCACCGTGCGCTCACCGTCATGGCCCATTGGGTCTTGCGGCTGCCCTTCAACTTGTGAAGGCCAACACTTTTCAACGGGCTCAAGTCATTCAGGCTTTTTGCCACGTTGAGAGCTGCCAGCAGCTCCAAGGCCGTGTCCAAATCCAGGCCGCGAAAATGGCTGGAGCGTTCTTCGTTCCAGAGTTTCCGCGTTGCCGCATTTCGCTAGGTGCGGATCATGGCAGAAACGTAGTACATTTCCCGTTCAATGACAAGATAGCAGTCTGCGGGTTTGCGCGAACCAAGTGCGAGCAGTGTCAGATAGGGCCATTCGTGAGCCAAGATTTATTTTCCTATACCCCTTGACTCATTCCTATTCTAGGATTATACCCCTTTTCGAACTGTTCCAAAGGAGGGGACGATGTCGACAGCGTCTCGAAATTGCGGAACAGTTTGCAGCGCCCGCGGCTTATGGTCTAACGCACCAGAAGTCCCGGGAGTTTCCGGCGAGCCCGGCGGGCACTATGACCCGCGCGCCGCAAGGCAGTTGGGCAGTCCGCTTAGGACAGGGCCGAAGTGCGACCCGGAAGTTAAAATCGCAGCGTTCGCGAGCCGAGGCTCCGCGCATAACACTACCCTACCCCGGCGTGGAGCCAGGCTCCGGCATTCCCCTCCATTTCCTTCCCTTTCCCAACCCCCGCCAAATTTTGGAGTTGTCACATGACAGATAGTTACCCCCGCGTGAAACCACTCGGCACATGCCCCCATGCCTCCTGTGGCCGCGGCAACAAGGCCTGCAGAAAGCTGGCTGCCGGAAATGCCTGCCTGAAAACCCACTTCGCAACACACCACGACTGGGAGGAATTCATGATCTCGCGCTTCGATGATTTGGAAAGGTTTACCGATGCCCTTGGAAAGCTCAACGAGGAAGAGAGCTGGAATCATGATGCGATGTTCCACGCTCTATGCCGGCGCATTGACGAGCGCCGCGCCAATGAAAGCGATGTTCACTAAATGTTCTTGACAATCCTGGCCGCTGCTGTAGCCTCGCTTCTCGATTGGGGGCGGAAGATGACGTCACGGGTGGCGACGGTTGCGTTTCAGGGAATTGAGGCTGTGGCGGTTGATGTGCAGGCGCAATTCCTTTCAGGTGCTGTGCAGTTTCATATCGTGGGCCTGCCCGACAAGGCGGTGGCCGAAAGCCGCGAGCGGGTGCGCGCCGCGCTCTATGCCATAGGCCTCGGCCTTCCCGGCAAGCGCCTGGCGATCAATCT